>JAKPIQ010000028.1 GCA_029549715.1 Candidatus Atribacteria bacterium
CTTTTCCCCCATCCTCCACTCGAGACGAGAACCAGGTGTTTATTTTCTTCCAGGGGAACCGCTCCCACCACTCGATCTCCAGGGCGCAGGTTTATTCCTTTCACTCCTCTTGCTCCTCTACCCATAGATCTTACTTCTTCCTCACTGAAAGTTATTCCATAGCCCTGGGCAGTGGCTAAAAGTACATGGTCTTTTCCTCCAGAGATGAAAACGGAAGCCAGTTCGTCCCCTTCTTTCAATTCTATAGCTTTCAGTCCCCGGCGAGTGATGGAGACAAATTCCAGCAAGTCCACTTTTTTTACATTGCCCTGAGCGGTAACAAAGAAAAGGTGCTTTCCCGCCCCGAAGTCGCGCAAAGAAATTAAAGTAAACACCCGCTCTCCTTCTTCCAGAGGAAGGAGGTTGACAAGATGAATTCCCCGAGAAGAGCGAGAGGCATCCGGTAGATGGTAAGAAAGAAGCTGGAACACTCTTCCACGACTGGTGAAAAGCAAAAGCCGATGCCAGGTGGTAGAGACCACTATCTGGCTAACCGCGTCCTCTTCTTTGGTTGTGATACCGGTAACTCCCTTTCCTCCTCTTCCCTGACGGCGATAGGAATCTAAAGAGGTTCTTTTGATGTACCCGTCTTGAGTGAGAGTGACAACTATTTCTTCTTCCGGGTACAGCTCTACTTCTTCTATATCTTCTCCGTCTTCTTCCACAATACGGGTTCTCCTCGCATCCCCGTATTTTTCTTTGATTTCTTCCAGCTCTTCCCTGATAACTGCTTTTAGCGCCTCTTCTTTTTCTAAAATTTCTTCCAGCTTCTCTATCTCTATTTTTAATTCCTCATATTCGGTAAGGATTTTTTCTCTCTCCAAGGCCACCAGGCGCTGTAAGCGTAGTTCCAAGATAGCCTGAGCCTGTTTTTCGCTGAAATTCAACTCCTTCTGTAGCCTCTCCTTAGCTTCGAGAACACTGGAGGAAGAGCGAATAAGCTGAATCACCCGATCGATGTCATCTAAAGCACGGAGAAATCCTTCCAGAATGTGCAGTCGATCTTTTCCCTTGCTCAAGTCATAGCGACTCCGGCGCAAAATTACCTGGCGGCGGTGGTCTAAGAAACAGAGCAAGGCCTCCTTCATTCCCAGAGTTTCCGGACGCCCATCCACTAAAGCAAGGAGTATCACTCCAAAACTGACCTCCAGTGCCGTACGTCTGTAGAGGTGGTGAATAACCCGCTGAGGCTGAGCCCCTCTTTTCAGCTCTAAAACTATTCTTATTCCCTCCCGGTCTGATTCGTCTCGAACCTCCGAAATCTCGCTGAGCTTCTTCTCGTCCACCAGGCGCGCAATGTTTTCCACCAGGTTAGCTTTGTTCACCTGATAAGGCAGCTCTTTAACCACAAGAGCCATCCTGTTGCGACCTATCTCCTCTACTTCTATCTCCCCCCGCAGAATGATCTTCCCCCGTCCTTCCCTAAAGTAATCATGAATTCCCTCTCTTCCCACTATTTTTCCATAGGTGGGAAAATCCGGTCCGGGGATGATTTCTAGAAGCTCCTCCACCGAAGCTTGTGGATGATCTAAAAGATAAAGGCAGGCACTTATGAGCTCTGTTAAATTGTGGGGAGGAATGTTAGTGGCCATGCCTACTGCGATACCTGAGGCACCATTGGCTAGAAGTTGAGGGAAGGCCGCTGGTAAAACCACCGGTTCCTCTAGCGATTCATCAAAATTAGGAACAAAATCTACCGTATCTTTTTCTAAGTCTCGGAGCATTTCTGAGGCAATAGGA
>JAKPIQ010000038.1 GCA_029549715.1 Candidatus Atribacteria bacterium
TCTAATTTTATGAACATAGTTCTTCCACCAATTCCCTCGGAGAAAGAGGCAGAGTCTCAAAGAGATAAGGAAACTGTTTTTTCACCAGAAGAGCAGTTTCTGTTACCTGGGGAAGCTCTAGTCCCCAGTTTTCTATTTCCTCTACTTGAGAAAAAATTTCTCGAGGTTTTCCCTGTGCCACTATCCTTCCTTCGTCCATAACCAGCACTTCATCTGCCTCGGTAGCTTCTTCCACATTATGAGTAATGTGTAAGATAGCAATCTTTCCCCGTAAATTTAAAATTACTTTCATTAATTCCTCTTTTCCTTCCGGGTCCAGCATGGAAGTAGCCTCATCCAGTATTAAATATTCAGGGTGCATAGCTAACACTCCAGCAATGGCTACGCGCTGCTTTTGACCTCCAGAGAGAAGGTGAGGTTCTTTGTTGCGATATTCAGCCATGCCTACTAAATCCAGAGCTTCTTCCACCCGAGCAATGATTTCTTCCCGGGGCAATCCTAAGTTCTCCGGACCAAAAGCAACATCTTCTTCTACGGTGGTGGCAATAATCTGATTGTCGGGATTTTGAAAAACCAGGCCCACTCGACGCCTGATCTCCCAGATAGATTCTTCATCCCGGGTGTTCATTCCATCCACTATTACTTCCCCGCTTTGGGGAAGTAGTAAGCCATTGGCATGTTTCGCCAGAGTAGATTTACCCGAGCCATTACGACCCAGTAAAACCATAAACTTACCGGGAGGTATTTCTAAGCTTACTTCTCTTAAGACCTCTTCATTTCTAATCCCGAACCCGTCTTCTTCTCCATACCAGAAACTAACGTTTTTAAACTCTATCAATTTCTCCATACTCCAAGAAGCAATAAGTAGGCTACTCCACTATCTCTACCAGAACCATCGGTGCCCCATCCCCTTGACGATATCCCGTTTTCACCAGCCGACAATAGCCTCCCTTTCGGTCTTGAAAACGAGGAGCTATTTCTCGGATAAGAACCTTAAAAGCTTCCTTATCTCTAATCCGAGAATCTACTTCCCGCAGAGAAGCATTATCTCCCTTTATTGCCAGATAAACCACCCGGTCAAAATGTCTTTTTAAAGCTTTGCCTTTTGCTTCTGTAGTTTCTATCTTCCCGCTTTTTATCAAAGAAACTAACAAATTGGCCATCATGCTTTTTTTATGGGCGGTGGTTCTTCCTAACTTTTCAGTTCTCCGCCGGTGCCTCATCGTCGCTCACCTCTTTTTCTTCCTTCTTTTCCATCTCTTCAGTCCATTTCTGCACTTTTTCCACTATTTCTTCAAAAGTTTTCTGACCTAAGTTCTTAATTTTCTTCAAATCTTCGGGGCGAGTTTGCAGAATCTCTACAAGCTCCTGCACCGTCCTGATATTGGCTCTCTTAAGACAATTACTGGCTCTTACCGAAAGCTCTAATTCTTCAACACTGGTTTCTACCTCAGCCATTGTTTCATCTTCTGGAGCCTCTTCCACTGCTTCGTCTTCAGCTGTTTTTTCCTTCAGTAGCTTTCCAAACCGGGAAAACTCCCTGGTTAGAAGATCCAAAGACTGGCTGAGAGCCTGCTGAGGAGTAATAGCTCCATTGGTCCATATTTCTATTATCAATTTATCATAATTGGTAAGCTGTCCTACTCGAGTGTCTAAAACCTGGAAGTTCACCTTTTTCACCGGACTAAATAAAGCGTCAACAGGAATAAAGTCATAATCCTGCCCCACGTCCTTCTCTTCCACTTCTCGATAACCCCGTCCTCTACCTACCGATATTCTCATGGAAAGCTTTCCATCTTCGTCTATTTCGGCCAGATGATGGTCGGGATTAACTATTTCCACATTGCTATTAGGCTTTATATCCCGAGCGGTTACTTCTCGCAGCTGCCCGGGGACTCCCTCTACTTCCAGATAAAGGGTTTCTTCATCGGAATAAGAACGTAAAACCAACCCTTTAAGATTTAAAACCAGGTCGGTAACATCTTCTCTTACTCCGGGCAGGGAGGAGAACTCATGAATTACTCCCTCAATTTGCACCCCCACAACCGCTGCTCCTTCTATAGAAGAGAGCAAAACCCGGCGCAGAGCGTTACCTACTGTAATACCCCAACCTACTTCTAAAGGTTCAATAGAGAACTTACCATACTGAACCTTGGTGGTGCGGTCTTCTTCCCAATCCAAAAGATCACATCTTGTCATATCTTTAATATCTAACATTACCAGCACCTCAAAATCACTTAGAATAAAATTCCACTATAAGCTGCTCTTCCACCGAGTAATCGATATCTTCTCTCTGGGGGTGGCGCAATACGGTAACCTTACCATCTTCGCCGGCCACCAACCACGCAGGAAGGGAGGGCCTTTCTTCTTCCATTATTTCCTTGATTTTCTTGTGCTTTTTGCCTCGAGAAGATATCTCCACCACATCTCCTTCATCCACAAGATAAGATGGTATATTTACTTTACGTCCATTAACCACAAAATGGCCATGAAGAACCATCTGTCTCGCATCAGGGCGAGAATCAGACCATCCTGCTCGAAAAACTACATTGTCTAATCTTCTCTCCAAAAGAGAAAGGAGGTTTTCTCCTGTCACTCCCGGAAGACGAGCAGCTTTCTCAAAATAGTTCCTGAATTGACTCTCGGTTATACCATACATAAACCGTACTCGTTGTTTTTCTTTAAGTTGTAAACCATAATTAGATAGCCTTCGGCGGCTTCCTCGGTGCGCTCCAGGCGGAAAGGGCTTTTTTTCCATAGCACATTTATCGCTATAACAGCGAGGCCCTTTTAAAAAAAGTTTGGCGCCCTGCCTCCGGCAGATTCGACATTTAGGATCGGTGTATCTTGACATAATTGGTATCCTCCTTCATACCCTTCTCTGTTTGGGTGGCCGACAGCCATTATGAGGAATAGGAGTGACGTCTTTTATAGAGCTGATGATTAAACCAGCGGCCTGCAAAGACCGAATAGCAGTCTCTCTTCCCGAGCCGGGTCCTTTTACCAATACTTCCACTTCTCGCAAACCCTGGTCCATAGCCTTTTTTGCTGCCTGTTCAGCAGCCAGCTGAGCGGCAAAAGGAGTCCCCTTTTTTGTCCCTTTAAATCCAGCAGTTCCAGCACTAGCCCAGGACAAAACATTTCCCTCTTTATCAGTTATGGAAATAACGGTATTGTTAAAAGTAGATTTTATATGAGCAACGCCTTCTCTAACCGTTCTTTTCTCTCTTTTTCTTTTTCTACCCGCTTTAGCCAATTAATCTAAGCCTCCCTTTGTCATACTGTTTTAATTACCTGCCCCTTTTCGCTCCGGCGGTTCTCCGGGGACCTTTACGAGTTCGAGCATTAGTGCGAGTTCTTTGCCCTCTTACCGGCAATCCCTGCCTATGTCGTACACCTCGATAGCATCCGATAGAAATCAAACGCTTAATGTTTTGAGAAACCTGAAGCCTCAGCTCTCCTTCTACCGGATACTTATCCACTGCTCTCTGAATTCGCCCCAACTCATCGTCACTTAAATCTTTAACTTTAATCGACGGATCCACTCCCGCCTCTTCTAAAATTTTGGCAGCTAATTTCCTGCCCACCCCATAAATGTAGGTAAGGGCAATATCTATCCTTTTGTGATTGGGTAAATCAACTCCAGCAATTCTGGCCATACCAGAAAACCTCCCTATCCTTTAGCCCTGTCTTTGTTTATGACGGGGGTTGGAACAAATAACTACCACCTTACCCCCTCGACGTATCACTTTACATTTTTCACATCTCGGCTTCACCGAGGCACTAACTTTCATATCGTCTACCTCCTGTTTACTTATGGCGATATACAATCCGCCCCTTGGTGGGGTCATACTTCGATATTTGCACGGTAACTCTATCACCAGGAAGAATTCTAATATAATACATCCTCATCTTCCCTGAAATATGAGCTAATATCACCTTGCCAGTTTCCAGTTCTACTTTAAACATAGCATTGGGCAAGGGTTCTAAAACTGTTCCTTCTACCTCAATAACATCTTCTTTCTTCATTATAACTTACCATTCCCCTCCGAGCGGGTTAAAATTACTGGTCCTTCCTTGGTGACCAAAACAGTATGCTCAAAATGGGCCGACCAGCCACCGTCTTGAGTCACTACTGTCCAATCGTCATCCAATATTGTTACTTGATGTCCCTTTTCATTAGCCATGGGTTCAATAGCTAACACCATCCCTTCTTCAATAACTACCCCCCGGTTTTTCTTTCCAAAATTAGGTATTTGAGGGTCTTCGTGTAAGGCTCTACCCACACCGTGTCCTACAAAATCTCTCACTACCGAAAAACCTGCCGCCTCAATAGTTTCTTGAACAGCATGAGATATGTCACCAATCCTATTACCCGGTAGAGCTCTTTTTATTCCCTCATATAGAGATTTTTCCGTTACCCTCACCAATTTCTGAGCCACAGGATTACTATTGCCGGCCACCACACTGAAAGCAGCATCAGTATAGAATCCCTGAAACTCCACTCCTATATCCACACTCACTAAATCCCCGGGCTTAATCACTCGCTCTCCGGGAATACCATGCACCACCTGCTCATTAATGGAAATACAGGTGGAAGCTGGATAACCTCGGTAACCTAAAAAGGCTGGCCGAGCTCCATGGCTCTTTATCAAATCTTCAGCTACCTGGTCCAGAAAAGAGGTCTTAACTCCAGGAATCACCAGTTTTTTTATTTCCCTGATAACCTCTCCTAAAATTTTTCCACTCTGACGAATTTTTTCAATGTCATCTTTATTTACTAATCTGCTCATTACCTCGCGGTCACTTCCTCTAAAACCTCCTTAACTTTATTATACACTTCTTCTATGGGCCCGTTGGACGGTATAACATACAACAAATTACGCTTCTGGTAAAAATCAATTAAGGGTTTAGTCTCTTTTTCATAGGTTTCTAATCGCTGACGAATCACTTCTGGTTTATCATCATCTCTCTGTACCAGCTTTCCACCGCACCGGTCACAAATCCCCTCTTGTAAGGGAGGGTTAGAAAGGAGATTGTAAGTGGCCTGACAGTTCTCACAAACCCGGCGGGAAGACAATCTTTTTATCACCTCTTCTTTATCCACTGCAAAATAAAGAACCGCATCTAGCGACAAATTTCTTTCTCCCAGCATTGCCTCCAGAGCTTCTGCCTGCTTTATGGTACGGGGAAAACCATCCAGAATAAACCCTGACCATAAGTCATCCTGGTCGATTTTCTCTTTGACTATCCCTATTACCACCTCATCAGGAACCAGACCTCCGCTCTCTACAAACTTCTCCGCTTTCTTCCCCCAAGGAGTCTGGTTCTTTATAGCCAGACGAATTATATCACCGGTGGACAAAACACTAATTCCCAGGTCTCTTGCTATCATTTTAGCCTGTGTTCCTTTACCTGCTCCTGGAGGTCCCAGTAGAACTATACGCAATTTAGTTCTCCTTTCTCATTTACGAATAAAACCTTCGTAATGTCTCATAAGCAACTGAGCTTCTAATTGTCTTACCGTCTCAATGGCTACCCCTACCATAATGATAATTGCTGTTCCTCCAAAATAAAAAGTAGTGACTCCGGTCGCCCTGGTTAAAATATCAGGAACCACGGCAATAAAAGCTAAAAACAGAGCTCCCCACAAAGTGATACGGGAAAGAGTGCGATCCAGGTATTCCACAGTGGGCCTACCCGGCCTTATCCCGGGGATAAAACCACCGTATTTTTGCATATTATCGGCTAATTCTACAGGATTAAAAGAAACTGCAGTATAAAAGTAGGTAAAAAATATGATCAGAGCTACATAAAGGGTAAAATACAAAGGAGAACCAGGAGATAGAGCGCTGGCTATACTGGCCATAACCTTCGACCCCTGGAAAAATTGAGCCAGAGTAGCAGGGAAAAGGAGGATAGAAGAGGCAAAA
The DNA here is from genome assembly GCA_029549715.1 of Candidatus Atribacteria bacterium. Lineage (GTDB taxonomy): Bacteria > Atribacterota > Atribacteria > Atribacterales > Caldatribacteriaceae > Sordicultor. The sequence goes on from JAKPIQ010000038.1 coordinate 5,934, forward strand.
ATGATAGGAAGCACTCCCCCTTGTATAATGGTAATGGGTATATGGGTGCTCTGCCCCCCATACATTCTCCTTCCCACCACTCTTTTAGAATATTGAACCGGGATTCTCCTCTGGGCTTCCTGAAACGCCACCACCACGGTAACAATTGCTATACCTCCCACCAGGGTCAGGATAAAGTAGAGAAGGTTGATTTCTCCTACTCTCACTAAAGAAACAGTGCTCACCAGCTGGGGAAGCAACCGGGCTACAATACCAGAAAAGATGATGAGAGAAGTACCATTGCCTACTCCAAAATCGGAGATCAGCTCTCCCAACCACATCAGAAATATAGTTCCAGCGGTGAGGGTGAGAAGAACAGTTATACGATATCCCCAACCGGGATAAAGAGTTACCCCTACACCTTCAATCCAAGAAGTTATTCCGAATCCTTGCACCAGCGCCAAAACAACGGCAAACCACCTGGTATACTGAGCAATTTTGCTTCTCCCTTCTTCTCCGCTTCGGCTTAATTCCTCCAAGCTAGGGATAACCGCAGTCAGGAGCTGGATGATAATAGAAGCATTGATATAGGGAACAATACCCAGAGCTAAAATAGAAAAGTTGCTCAAGGCACCACCGGCAAACATATCCAGGAAACCCAAGATTCCTCCCTGAGAAAAAACGCCGGCTAAGGCTCGAGGGTCTATTCCCGGAACCGGGATATGGGCACCAATGCGAAACACCACCAGCATAGAAAGAGTAAAAAGAACTCTTCTTTTTAAGTCTGGCACTCTGAATAATTTCAGCAGAGATTCCCACATATTACAATACCTCTGCTCTTCCGCCCTGTTCTTCAATCTTTGCTTTAGCGGAAAGGGAAAAAGCCTCCACCTTCACGGTTAACTTTTTATTCAGCTCTCCTCGAGCTAAAACTTTAACTGGAAGATCCAGTTTTTTGATTAATCCTGCTTTTTGCAGAAGTTCTTTATCTACCTCTTCACCTTCTTCAAAACGATTAAGAGCTTCTAAGTTAATTATTTGCCACTCTTTCTGGCTCAGACTCCGAAAACCTCTTTTGGGAATCCGCCGCACCAGAGGCATTTGTCCTCCTTCAAAGTAAGGAGGAATCTGGCCACCGGAACGTGATTTTTGTCCTTTATGCCCTCTACCACAGGTTTTTCCATGACCTGAACTTAGACCTCTACCTACCCTTTTTCGAGAATGGAAAGAACCATCCTGAGGCCTCAACTGGTTAACTCTCATATTATCCTTCTCCTTCCTCTACACTTTCTACTTCCAAAAGGTAAGCCACTTTATCAATCATGCCCCTCAAGGAGGGAGAGTCCTTATGATACACGGTTTGGTTTAATTTACGGAGACCCAGGGCTTTAACTGTTCTCTTGTGAGACTCTGGTCTGCCAATGGGACTTTTTTTCAAAGTAATTTTCAGTAATTTCTCCTCCATTTCCTTCTCTCCTTCAGCGAGTAACGGTAAAGAATTCTTTAACTTCTTTTCCTCGCAGTCGAGCCACTTCCCGGGGGTCTTTCAAATTCATCAATCCTTGCATGGTAGCCCGAGCTAAATTAAGGGGATTATTGCTCCCCAAAGATTTAGTCAATACATCCTTTATCCCTGCCACTTCCAAAACCGCCCTCACTGCTCCTCCAGCAATAACCCCTGTTCCTGGGGCAGCAGGCCTTAAAACCACCCTGCTGGCTCCTGCTCTTCCTACCAGCTCATGAGTGATGGTAGCGCCTCTCATGGGAAACTGAATCAAAGACTTCTTGGCTTTCTCAGCGGCCTTCCTCACCGCATCGGGAACTTCCTTGGCACTTCCTGTTCCAATGCCTACTACTCCTTCTCCATTCCCTACCGCTACCAGTGCCCGGAAGCCAAAACGCTTGCCTCCCTTAACCACCTTGCTAACCCGCCTCACTTCTATTAATCTTTCTTCAAGCTCTAAGCCCTCCGGTTTTACCTTTCTCATCCTTTTACCTCCATCGATTAAAATTTCAATCCGCCTTCTCTTGCTCCCTCAGCCAGGGCTTTAACCCGGCCATGATACTTATATCCTCCCCGATCAAAAACCACCGTTTCTATTCCTTTTTCTCGAGCTTTCTGAGCCAGGAGCTTTCCCACTTCTCGAGCTACTTCAGTTTTAGAGCCATTTTTGCTCTCAGAATTCAAGACCAGGGAAGAGGCAGCTACTAAGGTTTTACCTTCGCCATCATCGATGATTTGTCCATATATGTGTCTGAGACTACGGAAAACCACAAGGCGAGGACATTCTGCGCTACCCTCTACTTTTTTCCGGACTCTCCGGTGCCTTTTATCTCTCTTTTCTCTTTTTTCTTTCACTGACATAACCAAACTCTCCCTTCACTATTTAGCTATCGCCTTACCCTGCTTTCTCCTCACTGCTTCACCTACATATTTAATGCCGGTGCCCTGATAGGGCTCCACTCTTCTTAGCTCTCTAATGTTAGCCGCCACCTGACCTACCTGTTCTTTATCAATACCCCTCACTCTTATTACCTGTCCTTCTACCTCAAAAACAATGCCGGGAGGAGGTTCTACCTCTACCGGGTGAGAAAACCCTAAATTAAGAGTCAGCTTCTCGCCTTTTTTCTGCGCTCTATACCCCAGTCCACTGATTTCCAGAGCCTTTTCAAACCCTCGAGATACCCCTTCTACCATATTAGCCAGCAGAGTTCGAGATAAACCATGAAGAGAGCGAGATAGCTTATCTTCCCCCTGTCTTATTACCTGGAGAACATCGCCTTCTTTCTCTATTTTAATTCGAGGATGGAACTCTCTCTCCAGGACCCCCAGGGGGCCTTTAACTACTACTTTATGGTTGTCAATCTCCACATCTACACCTTCGGGGATCAACACCGGTTTTTTTCCTATACGGGACATACCGAATCCTCCTTCACCAAATATAGCAAATGACTTCTCCTCCTATACCCAGCTTCTTAGCTTCTCTTCCAGTCATTATTCCTTGAGAAGTAGAAACCACTACCGTACCCATGCCACCTAAAAGAACGGGAATTTCATTTTTCCCTGCGTATACCCTCAAACCTGGTTTGCTTATCCTTTTCAAACCGTTAATCACCCTTTCCCGCCGGGGTCCATATTTCAACTCCATGATTAAATCTCTTTTATTGCCTTCTTGAGTAAGAACTTTGTAATCGGTAATGTAGCCCTCCTCTTTTAGAATTCGAGCTATTTCAATTTTAGAACGAGAGGCGGGAACTTTAACCGTATTTTCTCCAGCCTTCAGGGCATTCCTTATTCTGGTCAACATATCAGCAATAGGATCTGTATGAGCCACTATGCTTTTCCTCCTTTACCAGCTCGACTTGGTTACTCCCGGTATTTCGCCTTTACTTGCTAAATCGCGAAAACAAATCCGGCATAGACCAAAGTCTCGCAAATAACCCCGTGGCCTTCCACACAAACTGCATCTATTTCTATAACGTACTTTAAATTTTAAATCCTTTTTTTCTCTTTCTATTTTAGCTTTACGAGCCATCAAATAACCTCCTCTATTTTCTAAATGGTAAACCCAACGCTTCTAACAAAGCCTTGGCTTCTTCATCGGTAGAAGCAGTAGTTACAAAGGTGATATTCATACCTCTAACCCGCTCTACCCTGTCATAGCTGACTTCGGGAAAAATCAGCTGTTCTTCAATACCAATGGTACAATTTCCTCTTCCATCAAAAGAGCTGTCAGGAAAGCCCCTAAAATCACGAATACGAGCCACTGCTACGTTCATGAAACGATCCATAAACTCATACATTAAATCCTTTCTCAAGGTAACTTTACAACCAATGGGTGCTCCCCGCCGCAACTTAAAATTGGATATGGATTTTTTAGCCCGGGTTACCACCGGTTTTTGCCCGGAAATGAGAGCGAGCTCTTCTACTGCTAAATCGAGATACCGAGAATTTTGAGTAGCATCCCCTACTCCCATATTGATAACTATTTTCTCCACCTTGGGTACTTGCATAACATTTCGATATCCAAAGGTCTCCATAAGATGAGGAACTACTTCTTTTTGATACTTTTCTTTGGTAACAGACACAGCCACAAACCCCCTTACTACACCTTATCTATTATTTCTCCACATTTCTTGCATACTCTAACTCGAGAACGAGACTCAGGTATTGCAGTTCTCCGAATTTTAGTAGGTTGATTACAGCGACTACAAATTAACCGCAAATTAGATATTCTCACCGGGCCTTCCTTGTCCATTATCCCTCCCTGCGGGTTATCCTGGGTGGGGCGGGCATGTTTCTTAACCATATTAACCCCTTCCACCACCGCTTGCCCCTCCCGGGGGAAAACCTTCAGCACCTTCCCTCTTTTTCCTCGGTCGTTACCTCGAACAACCTCTACCAGGTCACCTTTTTTTATAACCACATTAACCTTCTTCTTTTGATTTTCCACTTTAATCACCTTCCTCATACTACCTCAGGAGCTAAAGAAATGATACGTAAAAAATTATGGTCCCTTAACTCCCTTCCCACCGGACCAAAAATTCTGGTTCCTCGAGGTACTCCCTGAGGAGTAATTAGAACAGCCGCATTATCATCAAAACGGACGAAAGTGCCATCTGGTCTACCTACTTCTTTTTTGGTTCTTACTACCACTGCTCTCACCACTTCTCCTTTTTTAACACTAGAGTGAGGTGTTGCTTCTTTTACTGAAGCAACAATTACATCTCCAATGCTGGCATAGCGACGACCAGAGCCACCCAGCACTCGAATGCACATTATTCTTTTAGCTCCCGTATTATCAGCTACCTCCAGCATAGTTCTCGACTGAATCAATTTCTTCTCCTCCCTCTAACCTGGCTTTTTCCAATACCGTAACTACTCTCCATCTTTTGGTCTTGCTCAAAGGTCTTGTCTCTTCAATTAGCACTCGGTCTCCCAATTCACAGAGACCATTTTCATCGTGAGCGGGAAACCGACGCATCTTCCTTACCTTTTTTCTATAAAGGGGGTGTTCCGCAATTCTTACCACCTTTACTATTACCGTTTTATCCATAGCATCACTTACCACTTCACCAACCAATCTTTTTCTTGCTCCCATTTACTTTACCCCCTGCTTCTCCTCGGATAATTCTCTTTCTCTTAAAACGGTTTTTACCCGGGCAATGTCTTTTTTAACCGTGTTTATTCTTTTAGGATTACCCAGCTGACCGGTAATGCTCTGAAAACGCAGGTTAAAAAGCTCGGTGCGTAAATCTTTAAATCTTTGGTTTAACTCTTCATTGGTCAAATCACGAAGCTCTGAAGCTTTCATAGCTCTCACCCCTAATCAATACTTCTCTCCACCACCCTGGTTTTAATCGGCAATTTGTGGGAAGCCAGTCGAAGGGCTTCCTGGGCAGTGTCTCTATCTACTCCCCCTATTTCAAAAAGAATTTTCCCTGGTTTTACCACTGCCACCCATCCCTCTACTGGCCCTTTTCCCTTACCCATTCTCGTTTCGGTAGGTTTTTTAGTATAGGGCTTATCAGGAAAGACTCGAATCCATATTTTTCCTTTTTTCATGCTCCGGGATAGAGCCACTCGAGCGGCCTCAATCTGAGGGTTGGTAATCCAGGCGGGCTCTAAAGCCTGAAGACCAAAATCCCCAAAATCGACTTTATTGCCCCGAGAAGCTACCCCTTTCATTCTCCCTCGGTGTTGTTTTCTATATTTAACCTTCTTAGGCATCAACATCTTCTCTGGCCTCCTCGTAACTTTCTTCCTTCTCTTCTTGCTTTACTCCGGGGGCAGCCCTTTCTCCCTCTAACAGCTCGCCAGGGGAAATCGTCTCCCCTTTAAATATCCAGACTTTTACTCCGATTTTCCCATAAGTGGTGAGAGACTCGGCAAAGCCATAATCTATATCTGCCCGCAAGGTGTGAAGGGGAAGACGGCCTTCTCGATACCACTCTTCCCGAGCAATTTCTGCTCCCCCCAGGCGACCAGAACAAGATATCTTTATTCCTTGAGCCCCCATCCTTAAAGCTCTATTAATAGCCTGCTTCATAGCCCGACGATACGAAACTCTTCTTTCTATTTGAGACGCCACATTCTCAGCCACCAGCTGAGCATCGATTTCGGGAATAGGTACCTCTTCTACCGAAATCTGGATATTCTGATTACCGGTTAGTTGTTGAATATCCCGCCGTAGTTCTTCCACCTCACTACCTTTTCTACCGATGACAATACCCGGACGAGAAGTCTTAATAATTATTTTTATCTGATTAGCTAACCGCTCCACTTCTACTCGAGAAATGCCAGCCCGATAAAATCTGCTTTTGATCTCCTGGCGGATTTTTAAGTCTTC
>JAKPIQ010000041.1 GCA_029549715.1 Candidatus Atribacteria bacterium
GTAGGAAGTCTTAAGGGCATTAAGTAAAGTTCCCTGACTGATGGATTGTCCCAGAAGGTCCTGGAAAACTTCCCTAACTCGCTCATAGGGAAGGAGCTGATACTGATTCAAATATACTGCCAGGCTTTTGACTCTCTCTCCATATTGCACTGGTTGATTAATTCCAGAAGGAAATTCTGCTTTTACTTCTTGGTGACAGTGGGGACAGGTTTTAACTTCTGCTTGATGTTCAGTTACGGCAAGTTTAAGAGGAGGAAGGTCAAATACTTGACGTCTCTCTATCTTCTCAGTGGCTATGGAGGATAAGTCCTCTCCCCAGTGAGAACAGACTTTTTTTTACTCATGAGAGATGGTATTATCAGGATGAGGAACCATTCGCAAAGTACTTCCTAGATGACCTTCTTGTCCTCCTGGCTTTCTCTTGGTAGTGCTTGAGCGATTCACTTCTTTTTTTCGGGAAGTAGATCGACTTAGGTATGGTATTACTCTACGCTATCTTAGTCTCGGTATTAAGTGTGTGCTTGGATCAGCAGTAGAGGGGGGGGTTACTGCTATTATGGCTATCCAGCTGGAGTTGATTCTGAAGACGCTTTACTTCATATCGAAACTCTTCAATTTCTACTCGTTGTTTTTCAACCATCTTTCTCAATTCCTCAAATAGTTGCCAGAGAGCAGGGTGTTTCTTTAGTACTTGTTGATGTGAATTATCTCCCGGGAAACTACTCTCCTCGATTTCAACCAAAAATAGTATAGCCCCCGGAGTAAGTAGAACTTTTTATTAAAATCCCTCAACTGAGGGATTTATACTAAGAGGGAAAGTCGATAGTTTTGGCGCTTTTTAGAATTTTAAAAGGAAGCCCTCTTTATTATACTGGTTAACCTTCTGCTGACACTGCAGAGCTCAGATAAACTGCGGTAAGGATGGTGAATATATAAGCCTGCACTATGCCGGTGAAAATACTAAAAAGCATCATAGGCACAGGTACAAGAATAGGAGAGAGAAGAAAGAGAATGGCAATTACGATTTCCTCTCCCATGATATTGCCGAAAAGACGTAGAGCCAGAGAAAAAGTACGAGTAACCTCGCTTATGATGTGAAAAGGAGCCATAATGGGAGAAGGAGTTATATAATCTTTAAAATAATTTTTAGCTCCTCGAGTCTTAATGCCATAATAGGGGACAGAGAAAAACACTACCAAAGCCAGGGCTAAAGTAGTGTTAAAATCGCTGGTAGGTGATGATAAACCGGGGACTAACCCTGCTAAGTTAGCTGTACCAATAAAAAGAGCCAGCGTTCCCACTAGAGGCAGGAACTTTTTCCCGTTTCCCGGAGACATATCCTCAATCAGGTACATTATAGCTTCCACGAAAAGCTCCACAACATTTTGCAGGAAGCGCTTAGGAACAAAATCTAATTTTCTAGTAGAAATAAAAGAGGCTCCTACCAAAAAAGCCATTACAATCCAGGTAGAAACCACGGTCTTGGTTACTGGTATCCCGAATAGAAGAAAGAGAACACCAGGATTTAAAGCTTCTTCCATTTTGTCTCACCCTCTAAAAAGAGTTTTACTCACTACCCAGACCAGCAAAAAATAGCTCAAAGAAAAAGAAAGCAAAAAAGCTATAAGGTTAAGAGAAAAATTTTTGATAAAAATAAATAAAAGAAAAGCTTCTAACGCCCACCTTCCCAGAAAATCCCCCCAAAAAGGGGCTTTTTTAGAAGATATGGTCCTTCTCACACTGAAGACCAGCAGAGTAATAGCTACAGCAGCCAAAACTACTCCCAAAATCCCGCTAACCATTACTTTTCCCATTTTTATCCCTGTCTTTGCTTTCCATTTTTTTACTTTCTTTCATCAGAGAATCGTAAAGATTGTAAAAACCCATAAACGTTCCCAGAACCAAAAGAGAAAGAGTCCAAAAAAAACCGGTGGAATAACTGCGGTCTAAATACCGTCCTAAAAATACGCCCAGAATTATTGGAACAACAGTTACCCACACCAGGTCCCAGATTTGCCCCAGACCTTGCCAGATATTGGCCTCCTCTTGATTTTTATTTTTCATCACACACAAATTATACTTCAAAATTCAGTAAAAAAGCCTCTCCACTCAAGATAAACTGACCTTTCCTGTAGCAATCCCGAAAATCTATAAGGAAGCAGCACTCCTTCACCCGGGGAGATTTTCTTTCCTTCGGTAATTTTTGTCATTTTTGCGTTTTTTAGCCTTTTTAGATTCTTGTGTCGTCAGGCTGCCATGCTTTTTATTTACTTCGCAGTTTGTTTTCCAGAACTTGATAAGCACTGCTTACCTCGTTTAACTCCTGAGTAATCTGCTCCTGGCGCATCTTATGATACCAGGTAGTAAGAGACTCAATCATATCTTGAGCATGGTTGGTAGCAGCATCCATAATGGTCAGACGAGTCGCTTGCTCACTGATAAAAGATTCTACGATAGCCCGATAGACAGAAGCAAAAAGGTATTCGAAGCTCAGGCGTTCGGCTAAGAGCTTTGTATCACTCAAGAAAAGATATTTTTCTTGAGCTTCCTTTTCATATCTTTCCTCGAGAGGAAGAGGAAGCACAGGCACAACTTCCGCTCGATGTTGAGATACAGAGATATAACGGTTAAAAGCAAGGTATAGGTGGGTAAATTTTCCTTCTTTTCTGAGCTCTTCAATTTTATATACCAGGTCTCGAATGTCCCAGTAGCGAGGCAATTGACGGATGGAAAGCTCTTGAAAAAACATTAGCTCCCCGGAGATGAGGTTTCTCCCCTGGCTTCCTAAAATGGCCAGCTTTACCTTATCTTTCTCCTGGGTAGACATAAAATCAGTAATCTTGTAAGCCAAGAGCTGATTAAAATTTCCTACCAAACCTTTATCAGAAAAAATCCCTAAAACCAGAATACCTTCCGGAGGAGAGAGAGGAAAACAAAAACTAACCGCTTTCAATATGTTTTCCAATTTTTGAGTAAAATTGTTTATTCTATCTACCGTGCCCTTGCCCATTCTCCAGCGAACGGCAGAAATAGCCTTCATAGTCCGGGTTACATGTTGGATTTCTTCTACCAATTTTATCTGTTTCCGAATAGTCGCTAACTTAGCCATGCTCTTCACCAGAGAGAAATTTTTGGTTGAAGTCCAAAATGAGTTTTTTCATGTCTTCTTCCAAGTCCCGGGAGAGTTCTGCTTCTTTTCTTAGCCTCTCCAAAAGATTGGGATGCTCCTCCTCAGCATAAGAAAACAGGGCTCTTTCCCATTCTTTAATTCTCTTTAAGGGAATTGTATCCACCAACCCCTGGGTGGCGGCAAAAACCACCAATATTTCCCGGGATAGGTCTTGAGGTGCAAGAGGAGGCTGGGTCATCAACTCCAGAACTCTTTTTCCGTGCTCCAGCTGACGATGAGTAACCTCATCTAACTCAGCACTGAAACGGGCAAAATCTTCCAGCTCAAAATATTGAGCCAGATCCAGACGTAAACGACGAGCCGCTGTCTTCATTATCGCAGTTTGAGCTTCTCCTCCCACCCGGGATACAGAAAGACCTATGTTTATAGGAGGAAGAAAACCCCGGGCAAAGAGACCGCTCTCTAAATAGATCTGCCCATCGGTTATGGAGATAACATTAGTGGGGATATAAGATGCTATGTCTCCTTCTTGCGTTTCTACAATAGGCAGAGCAGTTATAGAGCCCCCTCCCAAATTTTCTGATAGTTGAGCGCTTCTCTCTAAGAGACTGGAATGGATGTAAAAAATATCTCCAGGGTAAGACTCTCTTCCCGGGGGACGGCGCATCAGGAGAGATAGCGCTCGATAGGCAACAGCATGCTTGGATAAGTCATCAAAAACAACTAAGGCATCTTCTCCCTGATACATAAAATATTCTGCTAAAGCAATTCCACTATAGGGAGCAAGATAAACGAGAGCCGGTGGGTCTTCAGCCGAAGTGGACACTATAATAGTGTAGTCTAAAGCTCCATGTCTCTGGAGAACATCTACTACCTCGGTAATAGCAGAAAGCCTCTGTCCTATAGCCACGTATATACAGATTACCTTTTTATCTTTCTGGTTGATAATGGTATCCAGAGCAATGGTAGTCTTCCCCGTTCTTCGGTCACCAATAATTAGCTCCCGCTGACCTTTACCCAGGGGAATCATAGAATCAATTATTTTAATACCGGTCAAAAGGGGTCTCTGTACTGGACGACGCTCTATCACCTGAGGAGCAGGATACATTATCTTTCTTTTTACTCGTTGAGGACAGGGGTCTTTTCCGTCTTGAGGGTTACCCAGAGGGTCGATAACTCTACCCAACAACTCTTCTCCCACTGGAATTTCTAAGGTTTCCCTCGTTCGGAAAACAGGCTCCCCGCAGCGAAGAGAAGCATAATCTCCCAGAAGAATACATTTTATCTCTTCTTTTTCCAGATTGAAAGCCTGTCCCGGTATACGACCAGCAAACATTAATACCTCGCCCATCAGGGCATTTCTCAGACCCTGTACTGTGGCGACGCCATCCTGCACCTCTTTTATTTCTCCTACCTCTTCTATTTCCGGTTTCAACTCATAAGAGAAAATGGCTTCCTTGGCTTTTTTGATAGCTTCAGACATAACTGACATTTAACTGGCCTCTTTGAGCATTTCTTTGAGCATTCTCTCTTTTATTTTCTGTAGCTGAGTTTTCACGCTACAATCAATAAGTGTTTCCCCCCAGGCGATTATTACTCCCCCCAGGATAGAAGGGTCAACCTCTTCCTGGAGGGTAAAATCCTCCTGAGGAGATAAGCGAGATAAATGTTTTTTAATTATCTCCTTCTGTTCTTCGGTAAGAGGAAGGGGAGTAACTACTCTTACTACTTCATTTTTCATAACTCACTTCCATTTGTTCCTCTATTTGTGATACCGCTTCTTCTAATAATCGGTCAATGAGTTGAGTCTGTACTTCTGGGGTAATTTGCGTGTTAAGAATTTTAACCACTACCGTTTCAACTATCTCTACTATTTCTTCTCGTAGTTGAGAAAAAAGCTTTTCTATTTCTTTTTGAGCTCTCTTTTCGTATTCTTTCTTAATTTTTTCTCCTTCCTGGTAAGCCTCATTAATAATGTCTTCTTTTACTTTAGCCGCTTCTTTATTGGCTTCTTCTATCATTTCCAGGTATTTTTCTTGGATCTTTTGCTCCTCTTCTTCTAATTTTATACGAAGCTCTTCCGCTGCTTTTTTCTGTGCCTCAGCAGCAGAGATTTGCTCCTCTATATGTTTAGAGCGGCTTTCTAATGCTTGCACTGCCGGCTTAAACAAAAACCGCACCAGGAGCAAAACTAAGACTATAAAATTTATTATTTGAAAAACGATACTCCAATCTACGTTGATCATAAATAAAAACCTTCTTATTTGAAAACGTATTGAACAAAGGGGTTAGCAAAAAGAAGAATTAGAGAAATAACCAACACGTATATGGCCAATGATTCCAACATGGCCAAACCAACGAAAAGAGTGCGGCTAATAGCGCCAGTAGCCTCTGGTTGACGAGCAATTCCCTCCAGAGCCTGGGAACAGGCTTTGCCCTGCCCTAAAGCGGGGAAAATCACTCCAATGGCTATAGAAAAACCAGCAGTAAAAACTGTCACACAAAGAAATAGTATTTCTCCCTGCATTTCCTGATTCCTCCTTCTATGCGTTGGCCACAATTATATCCCTAACTTTTTCCGATTTCAACTTTCGACCGTGCCAGGATAGTGCCAACCCATTGCAGGAGTATTTTCCCCTCTGCTGTTAGCTTGAACCTCTCTATCCAGTATTAGATAACACAAGTTCTACGGTCATCTTATAACCTACTATAGCACCTCGCAAAACCTGTTAAACTGCTCAAGTTTTAAAAAGCAAGCTACATCGAAGGTCAAAAACTCGAGATTGTCACTCCTGATGAGTTTTCTCCAGGAGCTCGCAAGAGATATCTCCCTATTTTAAGAAGATAAATTTTTCCCTACCGCAGAATGGAGAACAGGAGGGTATTGTGCTCCCCGTTGTCAGTCTCACAAGAACGATAACTCTTTATGCCGAGGGGTGAAACCCTCCGGAGTTATTGCAATTTAATCATAAAAACTTAATTTCTCCAGGTTCTTAGTTTTTGCTATAATTATGTTCGATTACAAAAATAAGTTACTTTCGAAACCCGCCTCTGCCAGGCGGAAGAACAGGTCTTATTTCGTAAGGAGGCTCTATGAACAAAGGCATAGTAGAAGAAATAATCGGTCAGGTAGTGAATGTGAAATTTCCGGCGCGGGAAGCACCTGCTATTTATAATGCTCTTTTTGTTCCCCACAGGAGCACTCAAGAAGAAAATGGTGCTCCTCTGGTTTTAGAAGTACAGAGTCACCTGGGAGAAGGAGCGGTGAGATGTATCGCCATTCAAGATACAGAAGGGCTACGGCGGGGAGTAGAAGTCTACGATACTGGAGAGCCAATCAAAGTCCCGGTGGGTAAAGAAACTCTGGGAAGAATGTTTAACGTTTTAGGAGAAGCAATAGATGGCAAAGGCCCTCTTCGCTCTACCACTAAACATTCCATTCATCGTCCTGCTCCTCCCTTAGTCGAGAGGACTGCTTCTACACAGATATTCGAGACCGGCATAAAAATCATAGACTTACTGTGCCCCTACCTCCGGGGAGGGAAAACCGGTCTCTTTGGAGGGGCAGGAGTAGGGAAAACCGTGTTAATTATAGAGCTGATTAACCGTACTGCCACTACTCACCGAGGGGTGTCGGTCTTTGCTGGAGTAGGAGAGAGAACGAGAGAAGGAAATGAACTCTGGCTTCAAATGGAGGCCAGCGGCGTGCTTAACCACACCGCCCTGGTTTTTGGGCAGATGAATGAACCCCCAGGAGCCCGATTCCGGGTAGCTCTTACTGCCCTTACCATGGCGGAGTTTTTCCGTGATGCTCTTTTTCAGGATGTTTTGCTTTTCATTGATAACATATTTCGTTATGCGCAAGCGGGAGCAGAAGTTTCTGCCCTTCTAGGAAGAATCCCTTCAGCAATGGGCTATCAACCTACTTTAGCCGAGGAAGTGGGAATGGTGGAAGAAAGAATAACCTCTACCGCCAACGGTTCTATCACTTCTGTTCAGGCTATTTATGTTCCTGCTGATGACCTCACTGACCCTGCTCCTGCTACTACATTTTCTCAT
>JAKPIQ010000043.1 GCA_029549715.1 Candidatus Atribacteria bacterium
ACTCTGGTTCGGAAATTAGCCTCTACTCTTTCTGCCTCTGATTTCCAGGTCCTGTATCTCTCTGACTCCCAGCTTAAGCCCTATCATTTCTACCATGAACTGTTAGAGCAATTGGGAGTAACCGGCCGTTACTCCCGGGGGGATGCTAAAAGACTCCTCCATCGGGAGATGGAACTGTTGTGGGGAGTCCAGGGTTTAAAACCAGTCATCATGGTAGATGAGGCTCATCTTTTAGAGCGGGAAATGTTAGAAGAGATTCGGTTCCTTCTCAACTACAAAATGGATTCCCGGAATCCCCTGGCTCTCATTCTGGTGGGACAAACTGAGATTAGGGATAAACTCAGAAAGCCAGTTTACACTGCTATAGCTCAGCGACTTGACCTGCACTGTCATCTGGCCCACTTTGATGAGGCTGGTACCACATCCTACATCTTACATCATCTCCACTATGCTGGATCTCCTTCTGATATCTTCTCTGATGAAGCGATAAAGGAGATTTTTCGCTATTCAGCTGGTAGTGCCAGATTGATTAACAAAGCCTGTACTCACTGTTTGATGTATGGTGAACAACGTCAGAAGAAGATCATTGATGACCATATGGTTAGGTATGTAGTAGAAAAAGAACTTCTGTAAGCTCACTTTGAGGACTGAGGTATTCCCAGGGAGTGCCTCAGTCTTTCCTTACCCTTTGACCGAGTATCCGGCAGTTAGATGACTTTTTGGTCTGGCAACTACCAGACAAAATAGCCCAGCACAAACAGCTGAGAAAGGAAAAGCGTCTTTCTCAGTATAGGGGGAAACCCCCTATGATCCCCTAAAAAAATAAAAAAATATAAAAAAACAAATACAACCGAGGGAGAAAGCATCCCTCGGTATAAGGGGAAACGTTTTCCCCTTATAAACCCCTTTCCTTTTACTCTGAGGACTTTCTTTTCTGTCATCGCGAGGAACTCCCTCATCTGCCACCGCGAGCACAGACAGTCTATGACGTAAGATTAAAAGGGCAGCTTACGGCGTAAGGCAAAAGAGAAAATAGATAGAGAGAGTTCGGAATAATAACACTAAGAAGCATTACCCCAGCGTTGAGGAAAAAACCATCCCTCGGTGTCTACGACGTACACGCAAGACGTAAAAAAATAAAGGCAGAATAAAAAACAAAAGCTGACTAAGGGGAAAAGTGAGGAAGAAAAGGTATCCCTCAGTGGGGAGCGATTTCCGAATTTTTTGCCCCATGTAACTAGTTTTCAAGTCTTTAGCGATTTAGCAGGTTTTGGGGGATACTATAATCATACGTGACCAATTGGTAAATAAAAGGGGAAATTTTCGCCTGCCCTTTAAAAAGTAATAAGAAGTCGTAGATTAGATTATTTACCACCCCGGCATATCTTCAGCCGGGTTTTTTGTTATTCGATATTTTATAATTTTCTCTTTATAATAGGGAGCAGAAACTGTCTTCCCGGAAAGACCGTAATATAAATAAAAATTTCTCCCTGAGGAGGAGAAAAATTGAAAAAGAATGGGCTATTAAATCGAGGAAAAAGATCAATTCGTCTTCGTCTATCTCGCTATTTTCGCTCCTGTTCCCGGAGATTTCATCCCCAGGATACCATTAGTAGCGAAGAAATTACAAAAGGATTGGAAGCGGTAGTGAAAGATGGTCTAGCCAGTCAGGCTATGGTCACCTTGACCGGGGGAGCATTTTTAGTAGATTTTGCTCTGCTTCTGGGGGCTTCCAATTTCTTCATCGGAGTTTTAGCTGCTATCCCGGCACTCACCCAGCTGGTACAGATTCCGGCTACTTTTTTAGTAGAAAAAACTGGAAGAAGAAAGCTAATTGTAGCGATAGGGGCATTTATAAGTCGTATATTTTTGCTTATTTTAGCTCTTCTTCCTTTCTTATTTTCCCCTGCCCAGAGAATTACGGCTCTATCTCTTGTCATTCTCTGTCACTCTATCTGTAATGCGGTGGTTTCCTGTGGCTGGTCTTCCTGGATGAGAGATCTCATTCCTGAAAATATTCTGGGAGCTTTCTTTTCCCATCGTATGACTCTCTCTTATGCCTTAGGAGCGACGCTGAGTCTCGCAGGAGCTTTTTATCTGGATTTCTGGAAACGCTCCTTTCCTGACCCTCTTACTGGCTATTCCCTTCTCTTTTTAGGAGGAGTAGTAGCTGGTTTTTTTAGTTTCTACTATTTAACTCTTCCTCCCGAACCTCGCCCGGAGGAAGAAGGAAAAACGATGGGCTTTGCTCAGCTATTTCTTTCTCCATTTAAAGACCAGAATTTCCGCAATCTACTTTTCTTCTCCGGTTCCTGGTATTTTGCCTATAACTTAGCTGTCCCTTTTTTCACCGTTTATCTCTTGCAGCGCTTGGCATACAGTATGACTACCGTTATCATCCTATCCACCATAAGTCAGGTTATGAGTATCTTATTCTTCCGGTGGTGGGGGAGTATCGCTGACCGCTTCTCCAATAAATCTGTTCTTTTAGTTAGCAGTCCCATATTTTTAGCTTCTCTTTTTTTGTGGACTTTCACCACTTTACCAGAAAAACATGCTTTCACTCTACCTTTGCTTGTTATCATCCATGTTTTGATGGGGGTATCTACTGCTGGCATTCTTTTAGCTGCTGGAAATATAGGTATGAAGCTGGCCCCCCGGGGTCAAGCCACTCCTTATTTAGCCACCTATAACCTGGTTAATTCTCTATCATTAGGAGTCGCTCCTCTTTTAGGGGGAAAGTTAGCTGACTTTTTTGCCCAGCGAGAGCTATCCCTGCTTATCCGCTGGATAAGCCCTGCCGGCGAGCGCTCTTTTCAAACTCTTTCTTTCGAACACTGGGATTTCCTGTTCTTATTTGCTTTCTTAATCGGGCTATATGCCCTTCATCGTCTGACTTTCGTTAAAGAAGCGGGAGAGAAAAAAGTAGCCATGGGAGAATTGGTAGCTGAAATGGGAAGAGCAGTCAATAACATTTCCTCAACTGGAGGTATTTTTTTAGTGGAGACTTTTCGCTTCCCCCTCCGCAGAAAAGAGAAAAAGAAGAGGACATATCTTTATTAATAATTTTCGCTGTTAACTAAAAGGAGCTCTTTTAGTAACTGGTGGTAGCTATCTTAACCATAGTACTCGTAAAGCTAAAACCTCCAGTAAAAAATTCAAGGAGTTTTTGCCCGAGGAAGCCGTAGTAAAAGAAGTAGCTCCCCAACGTTGAAAAATTTGCTTTCTCCTCAAACCTCCACTTAGGGCATCTTAGTTCGTCCGTAAATCTGCACCGATTAATGACCGAAATTATAGCTAGTTAATATATCAGAAAAATGATGAGTTAAGAATCTATAGACGAGAGAACCGGGTAGGGGAAATAGTGCTTTAGCATAAAGTTCAATAGAGAATTTTCTGGGGTCTGGAGTGCAATTTGGGTTAAAAAATCTTACAATAAGTTTACATTAACAAATAATAAAAACCAGAGGTAATTTAAACCTGAAAATGGTTAACCAATTGACAGAAGTGGTCATTTGCAATCATCTGAGTCATTCTCAATTTAAAGAGCTGGTTCCCAATCTCGCTTCCGTCTATCAGCGGGCTTATGAGAATCTCCCTGAATACCGAGAAGACAATCATTGGAGAATAGTGGCTTATCTTTCCTGGCTGTGGAAGGGAGATCCGGAGAGCTTTTTAGTGGCTTTTTTAGAAAATGAGCCAGTAGGGTTTTTAGGGATGCATATTAACTGGAGAGAAGGGAAAGAATACCTGGCCGAAATCCACGAATTCGTGGTAGATCCTGCTTTTCAAGGAAAGGGTATAGGGAAAAAGTTGATAGAAGAGGCAATTCGAATTGCACTTTCTCGAGGAAGAAAGAAAATAGAGTTATGGGTGGGAGAAAAGAACCAAAAGGCTCGAGAGTTCTACCTTCATGAGGGGTTTCAAGAAAAAGATCAAAGAGGAAAATGGATTAGAATGATAAAAGAGGCAGAGCCATAGCTCTTGAAAAAACTTACTAACTGGGTATAAAAGGGGGCTAGGAGAGCTGGCCTCAAGGTTATTTCATCCCCCATTGATTCTCTAAGAATAGTTTAGTTTCCCTCATTCAGGCCAGTTGGATATTGAAATCTTTCGAGGTATAATTTTTTAGAGAGGGCGCAGGGGGCAAGATTTGTGAGAAAAGGAGATGGGAGAAATGATATATAACTGGATCAATCTGATAATCGGGATTATAACCATAATTTGTCCCATTGCTGCAGGAGTGAGGGGCACCTCACTCTGGATACACATAATAATCGGAATAATCATAGCTTTGTGTGCTTATATGGCAAACCGAGAAGCACCCAAAGCTAAAAGCTAAACCCTGATTTAAAGGCTACCCCCTGGGCCCTCTTTTTTAAGCTTTTATTGCTGTTACCTCTCTTTACCTTCCAAATTTACAGTCAACCGCAAATCCTACAGTATATCGAGAGAATTTTTTCAGTGGCGGGATTCCCCCTATAGTTCTGGATCCCTGATAAATGCATTTAGGGACAGGCTAAAAACGGCTTAAAAATTGCCGGGGTGACGAACACGGAAGTCTTTCTCTCCGGGTTATTTTTGCTCTCTTTCTTTTACTTTTTGTGTTTCTTGGGGATCATAAGGGGGAATCTTTTT
This sequence comes from Candidatus Atribacteria bacterium, assembly GCA_029549715.1. Classification (GTDB taxonomy): domain Bacteria; phylum Atribacterota; class Atribacteria; order Atribacterales; family Caldatribacteriaceae; genus Sordicultor. Next base: position 4,639 of record JAKPIQ010000043.1, read on the forward strand.
CTCCCCCTTATGATCTACCCTCACCCTGGCCCTCTCCCGTCGAGGGAGAGGGAAAAAAGGAGTAAGCTCCAAGGGTCGCTATCCCTCCTTGTGATACCACCCCAGGCGGTCATTGCGAGAGTCGTTTTCTCGCTTCCCGTGGTAATCTCACACTTTTGAAAAGCGAGATCGCCACGCATGGTAAAATACGCCATGCTCGCGATGACAGGAAAGGAAGGAGTTGATAAGGGGAATTCTTTCCCCCTTATACTGGTGGATGCTTTCCCCCTCGGTTGTATTTGTTTTTTTTATGTTTTTATCTTTATGTTTTTTTGTCTTTTGGGAGTTATAAGGGGGTTTCCCCCTATTGTATTGCCGAACGACTTCTCCCGGTGACTTACCGTCTTTATCGTAGAGATTGAAGTCCAGGGCAAAGTAGATATGGTAGGTGCCGCTTTCATCTGTGATGGTATAATTTCGAGGTTCAGCGTACCCATAGATGGGCTCACCAGGAGAAAGAAGGCAGATAGTCTTTCCTTATCCACCCCAAAACTATATGGTTCTTCTTCCACAAAAAGGTACTCTGCTATCTTGAGAGGAACTTTATTCCCTGAGATAAAACGGGATTCTTCCCTGCTTTCCTTCTCTGCAAGGTTAAGAGCTTTTTCCAGTAAACTTTCCTCCTCTTATTTTTTTCATCTTTTGAGCCCCCCTTCTTTTATGTTTTCTGATATCATAGAAGAAAAGTAAAAATAGAAATAAACCTGAGGAAGTGATAATATGCCTATTCTTATAACTGGTGGCAATGGTCTTTTAGGTTCCTGGGTAACTTACTATCTAGCTGAAAAGGGGAAAGACATAATCTCCTTTGATTTGAAACCTCGTTCTTTTGATTATCTGGAAGAATATCAGGATCGGATTTCCTTCCACAAGGGAGATGTTCTGGATTGGTCAAGCCTGGTGCAGGTTTTTCAGCCTCAGGAGAATAAAATAGAAGGTATAATTCACACTCCAGCAGTGATGGCTTCCCCTCAGTACTGGGATAATCCTTATCCTAGTACTATTTTGAACGTAGTGGGTACTCTAAACCTCCTGGAGCTTGCTCGACTTTATAAGGTGCCAAAGTTTCTCTATATAAGCTCCGGAGCTGTTTATGGAGAGACTAAGGATTGCCCGGGAGAGCTCACCCATCATCCTAACCCTTCCGACCTTTATGGAGCCAGTAAAGCCGGAGCAGAGTTCCTCACTCTCCAGTATGGTAATCACTATGGGATAGATGCCAGAGTAGTTCGTCCTTATTTTTTCTTTGGTCCTGGACATCTTCCTTCTGAGATGACCCCCGTTTTCCGCACTCTTCTTGGATCGATAGAAGGGTTAGATAATCTTTATCTGGAGAAAGGCAAAGATCAGAGATTAGGTTTTACCTATGTAAAAGACACTGCCTGGGGAACGGTGTTGGCTTATGAAAAAGAAAATCCATCTCATCGAGTATTTAATATTGCCACCGATGAGGTAACCAGTTTTCCTGATTTAGCCAAATTAGCTCAAAAGTATAGTGATGAGCCCCGAGAAGTAGTATTGGGTCCTGGGAAGCTGTTCCCTCGAGGAGAAACTCTGGATATTTCCTTAGCTAAAAAGGAACTGGGCTTTTCTCCTCGTTACCGAATGGAAGAAGCGGTGGCTGAGTATGCCGAGTGGATTAAGAAAGTTAAATCCACCAAAAAATCATAAACCGGGTCTCTGTCCCGGTAGCTGAAATAGAAGGGTGGCAGAGTTATTAAGACTGCAAGATAAATTATGCTGGAGGAATCGGTTCAGGTAATTGTATAAATGGAGACCTGGCCAGGCGTGATTGCTATCTAAGTTACTTTAAATCTAAAACTTTTATATCGCTTTTTTGGTAAAAAGTATTGGGTGAGATTCTCTCATCCCCGGGGTAGCGGTGTTTTGCTTGAGGGTGTATCCATTCCCGATACAATACTGTTTGCGCAAGTTGAAAGAGAGAATTGAATGCAGTTCTGTAGCTATCCTTGGGGGGTGCGTTTTCCCTCTCCTCAGAGGAGAGGCTTGCAGGGAGCGGAGTTGCTTACTTTTAGCAATCAGCGTGGTTTAAATATCATCGAGATTCAGCTTCCCATATCTGGTAAAATAGCTATTGGAGCTTTACAGTGAGGTAATAGATGATTCCTTTTGGTCGTCGCTATTCCAGAAATTTTCGTCGGGTGCGGGAAATTATCAAGGTTTTTCGCAAATATGGTTTTTTATATCTCTTTCGCCGCGCTCACTTTCCTGAGCAGCTAACCATTCCCTTTTTCCGCAAAGAGACTACCAAGCGTCCTCCGGAAGAAAACCTGCGTCTGGCTTTTGAGGAGCTGGGGACTACTTTTATAAAATTGGGGCAGATTTTAAGTACTCGCCTGGATCTTTTGCCCGAAGAATATTGCCAGGAACTGAGAAAATTGCAAGAGCAGACTTCTCCGGTGAGTTTTCTCGAAATTAAGGAAGTGGTGGAGGGGGAACTGAAAAAACCTCTGGAGGAAATTTTTGAGGAATTTGACCCCGCACCTCTTGCCTCTGCTTCCATAGCTCAGGTGCATCGAGCAATTTTGAAAGATGGAAATAAAGTGGCGGTGAAGGTTCAAAAGCCAGGAGTGGAAGAAACAGTTATTTCTGACCTGGAAATTCTCTTTTATTTAGCCAGTTTGGCTGACCGGACAACTTCTTTTGCTCCCCTTACTTTTTCAGAAATGGTAACCGAGTTTCAGAAGAGCTTGATGAGAGAAATAGATTTTTTGTACGAAGCGGTGAATGCTCGCCGGTTCCGAGAAAATTTTTCTGATTTCGAAGGAGTCTATGTCCCCCGGGTTTTTGATGAATATACCACCACTCGAGTTTTAACTATGGAGCTGATTGAGGGTTTTAGTCTTTCTCAAATGGCAGAACAAGGGGAGCTCGAGGTAGATGGTCCGCTTTTGGCTCGTCGAGGAGCAGAGGCGGTTCTCAAAATGATTTTTGAAGATGGTTTTTTCCATGCTGACCCCCACCCGGGCAATATAATGATTAGAGAAGGAACCGGGGAGCTGGTTTTTCTGGACTTTGGAATAGTGGGAACAGTGGATGAGAGAACCAGAGAGAATATGGTGAGGATGTTGATGGCAGTTTTGAGGAAAGATGCTGAAAGAGTAGTGGATATTTTAGAAGATGAGTTCTTGCTCTCTCCGGTCAGGTCTCCTCTTGCTCTCCGGGTGGATCTTCACGAAATGTTAGAGCGGTATGTAACTGCAAACTTGAAGGAAATGAACATTTCCAGCCTGGTTAACGACTTTTTTTATCTTCTGCGCAAACACAATTTGCGCTTTCCCCCTCATCTTTCCTCTCTGATGAGGGCTCTTATGGTGGTAGAAGGGACAGGAATGATGCTCGATCCTCATTTTGCCGTGGTTCCTTATTTAGAGAAAAGTTTAGAGCAGGTGTTTGCTCAGCGCCTGCGATGGGAAAAATTGTCGGAGAAGGTTGGTGATTATCTTTTTGATTGGCGGCAATTGGTGGCTGATTTTCCTGATAAAACCCGGGAGTTATTAGAGGAGCTATCCCGAGGAAAAGTCCGCTTCCAGATGGAGAGTGAAGACTTAAAGAGTTTAAACCGTCGTTTAGACCGGGTGAGCAGTCGCCTTTCTCTCTCGGTCATTTTAGGTTCTTTACTCATTGGTTCTTCTCTGATTTACATTAGCTCTCCCCAGCCTGGGGCTCTGGGTATTGTGGGGATTATAGGTTTTGGGATAGCTGCTGTACTGGGTATATTTTTGGTGATAGAGATGTTGAGAAGCAGATAAAGGAGTAAAATTTTATCAACAAGGGAGGAGGGAAATTGGTGAAGAAACTGATCATTATTTTTACTATTCTTGGATTATCCCTGGTGCTTTTTAGTTCTTTCTCCTGGGCCCACTGGGTGATAGAAGGAGAAGGAAAGTGGCAGGGAGAGCTTTATCGCTTTTCTTGGGAAAAGGAGGGAGAAAAAATGGCCCTCTTTTTACAGGAAGGAGACAAAAACATCCTCCGGGTAGGAGTAGATCTTGCTAAACCTGAACTTTCCTTGATAGATGACTTAAACCTTACCTTTTCTACTTTAGAAGATAAAAATGGCATTGCTCTTTCTTTTCTCTTTGCCTTATCCAGTATTTTAGGGGTGAAGGAAGAATGGCTCTTTGCCAGAAACCTTTCTTTTTTTATCCTTCCCGAGCCTGTATCTCTTCTTCCTTTTGGAGATTGCTTTCTATTGTGCGTTAATAATGAAGCGACAGGATGGTACTTCAAGGAGAGAATTCATCCCTCGGTAGGAGAAATGGTGGGAGATTTGGTAGAAATCCTGGAAGAAGACCAATTTTCCCTCCCTTTCTGGAAAGAGATGGTAAAAATTAACGGGCTCATTGTAGCCAAAGAAGAGGGGGAGGAGTTAGTTTTACGAGTATATCACGCGGGGGAAAAGGATACTCCTCTTGTGCTTCCTCAAGAAGGGGAGGACTATCGGAGAGTTTCCTGGATGGAGTTTTTTTCTCCTTGGGAAGCGATTTTAGAATAGAGGGGATGAAATACGAAAAAATTATTGCTTTTTATCATTTCTGGCCTGGTGGTTTTAACTTTTATTTTTCCTGTTAGACTCAACTGCTCTTCTTACCTCCCTCTCCAGGCAGGAGGAGAGGAAAAAGTGGAGGAAATAGAGCCTCTTACCTGGTGGGGCTTCCCTTCCTGGTTTCAGAGAGCCACAGTAGTAGTAGAAGATGAAGAATTAATTATTGCCCATCAAGAAGGAAGGAAAGTTATCTTTCAGCCCCGGCGTCTGGAGGGAAAAACCTCGGTGTTAGTGGGAGTATTTCCCGTATGGCAAGAAATGGAAGTGGAGGTGTTCCCTGCTGGGGAAGATAGAGATAGAGACGGTTTTCCCGATATGGTGGAGTTGAGTACCGAAAGTGAGCGAAATGCCTTTCGAGAGTTTTTTGTTGAGGTAGCTCGCTCGCAAATTGCTTCTTCTCATCCCCAATTTAGGGAGAGAGACTGCGGAGGATTGGTTCGTTATGCCTATCGAGAAAGCCTCAAAAGAGGAGATATCATTCCTTATAGTTACCCTCGAGTTCCCTTGCTGGGAGTTAACATTTTCCGGATTAAACCGGGAAGTTTTAACCTGGAGAAAATAGAAGAAGATTTTTCGGTCTTTGCTTCTTCTTTTTATCTTCTGGCCTATAACATGGTGCTCCTGGGAAAAGAAGAAGGGAAGGCTAAAGCGGGAGACCTGCTTTTTTTCTGTCAGCCCGCCTCTTTTTCCTATCCCTACCATGTTATGATTTATGAAGGGAAAGGGAGGGTAATTTACCACACCGGCCCTATAGGAGAAGAAGAAGGGGTGAGGGAGACCACTATTACCTCTTTGCGCAGACATCCAGATAAAAATTGGCATCCCACTGAGGATAATCCTAACTTTTTAGGGTTTTTCCGGTGGAAAATCTTAGATTAGAGGGGAAAAAGATGAAAAAGAATAATTTTCTTTTGTGGTGGATGGTGGTGGTGCTGCTGCTCCTTTCAGGAGGAGTAGCTTTGGCTCAAGAGGAGATTTATGTTAGCGTTCCGGCTCATAACTACCCCGGGGAGATGATAAAAATAAATATCAGTGGCCGGGGAGTTAAAGGAGCGCAGTGTTCCCTTCACCAAATCAATGATCCGGAGGAATATATCCAGAGTGCAGAAAAGAAATCTTTTTTTCAGGTAGATAGCTGGCAACCTCGCCGCCCTCTGGAGGAAGAAGAAAAGTGGCAGAATACCAAATATTCTTTCTTTCAGGCGGTGCGAAGGCTCGCTTCCCGGGTGCTTCCTGCCCCGGTGAAAGAGTTTTTACGCGATCTATTTGATATTCACGGACCCTTACCTCGCCGCCCTATTACTATTACTCCTTCTGATTTTCGCCGGGGGACTGATGAGCTAAAAACTTTCTGGGTAGATCTACCTCAGGAAAAGGATTCTCCTTTTTTCTGGAGAGAGGTGGAAATTAATCCCCTGCCTCCCGGGATGTACTTATTCACTGCTCAGGGAGGGGGAAGGGAAGCACGGGTCCTGTTCAGTGTAACTCATCTCTCTTGCTTTTCCCGCCAGGATAGAGAAAAAGGGGTGGCCTTAGTGCAGGACTTAAAAACTGGTGTACCGGAAGAAGGAGCACAGGTTAAAATCTGGCAGGGCAGGGAAAAGGAGGAAGGGTTTACCGATGGTCAGGGATTGTATTCCTGGGCGAGAGAATGGAAAGAGGGAGAAGAAGCAGTTATTCTGGTGGAGAAATACGGCGAATTTGCCTTCTTGAATTTCTACCCTTATTACTGGGAAGATGGAAAGCTAAAAGCTTTTATTTACTCCGAGCGTCCTCTGTATAAGCCCGGGCAAACTGTTTTAGGGAAAGCTATTTTGCGAGAAGCAGGCACTGATAAATATGTCGTTCCTCCTCCGGAAGAAAAAGTAGAAGTAGCCTTGGTGGATTATCGAGATAGTGAGTATGGAAAAGAAACCCTTTTTTCTACTTCTGAGGGAAGCGTGAATTTTTCCTTTTCCCTACCTCAAAAAATTGAAGAAGGGGATTTCTTAATCCGGTTGCGATGGCGAGATAGAGAGTTTTATCAGTTGATTTCCATTGAGAATTATGAAAAGCCGGCCTTCACTGTCCAGTTGGAGCCAGAAAAACCAGTTTATGCTCGAGGAGAGGAAGTTTGTTTTTTAGTGAGGGGAAAATATTACTCAGAGCGCCCTTTAAGTGGCGGTGAATTTCGCTATCAGATATTCCGCTATCCTGTTGGTTATTGGGAAGAAGAGCGAGAAGAAGAAGTATGGAAAGAGGGGACGGGACAGTTAGATGAAAATGGAGAAGGAGAGATACGCTTTCTTCCAGAAGGGGAGGGGGCTTTTCGCTACCAGGTGCGCTGTGTAGTGTTTGACCCTGCTTATCGGGCAGTGGAGAAAAGAGAAGAAGTTCAGGTGTTGATGGGAGAATTCTATCTTTCCTTACGACCCAAAGTTTACTTTGTAAAAGTGGGAGAGGCTATGCCTTATGAGATAGAGGCCCGGGATGCCGAAGAAAAAAAAGTAGCGGTAGGGAAAGTATATGGAGAAGTGTATCGATTGGAGTGGGAAAAAGAAACGGAGAGGTGGAGAGAAAGTCTCTCTCAATTTTTAGATGTCTCTCTTCCCCAGGGCACAGGAGAGATACAAATAACTTTAGACCGAGCTGGCTACTATCGCCTGCAGGTTTATACTCAAGATAAGTCAGGTAATAAAATAATGGCCTCTTCTCACTTTTGGGTGACCGGGGAAGATTTACACTATCCTTCCCGCGAGCTGGAGGTCCGCTGGGATAAGGAGAGCTATCGAGTGGCCGATCAGGCCCGGCTTTTAGTTATCCCCCCTGGGGAAGGGACTTTTACTTTTCTCTTCTCCATAGAAGGTTCCCATCTCCAGAAGGCGGAAGTACAACAGATATCTGCACCACAGGAAATCGTTATTCCAATTTTACCTTCCCATGCAATGGGGGCTTATGTCTGTCTTTCAGGGTTCAGTGAGGGGAAGCTATATTCTCAGGTATTACCTATACCTCTAGAAAGGGAGAAAGAATTGCAGATAAAGATAACTCCCGACCGGCAGAGGTATCAACCGGAAGAGAAAGGTAAAATTTCTATTCAGGTGAGCGATGCTCAAGGAAAGCCGGTAGAGTGTGAACTGTCACTGGCTATAGTAGACCAGGCTATTTTTGATTTGAGCTGGTGGTGGAGGGAAAACATATACGATTACTTCTATTCTCGATTTTATAACTTAGTTTATGGCTCTTACTCTATCTATTCTTCTTTTTATGGGAGGGGCATACCTTTTCAGGATATGAAAGCCCAGTTTAAAGGATTGGGAGGAGAAGGGGGAGAAGTATTGTTGCGGAAATATTTCCCCGATACTCTCTATTGGGAGCCCGCTTTATCGACTGATGAACAAGGTAAGGTGGAAGTGGACTTTGTTGCTCCTCATTCTCTAACTCGCTGGCGGGTAGAAGTAAAAGCCCATCGGGGAGAGCTTTTTGGAGAGACCGAAGAATATTTTACCACTTATCAGCCTTTTGCCCTGGGAGTAGAACTTCCTTCCTTTTTAGTAGAAGGAGATACTCTAAAAAGCAAAGTTACTCTGTGGAATGAAGTAGCACCGCAGGAAGTGGTGATAGAAGGAGAGAGTTCTCCAGAAATTTCTCTTCAGTGGGAAACAGGACTCCGGAAAGTATCTGCCCCGGAAGAGGCGGTGTTTCCTCTGGAGGTTAAAGCTCAATATCCGGGTAGAGCTTATTTGCGGCTTTTTGCTCGAGGAGAGAAGGCAAGCGATGCTATAGAGTTACCGCTCGAGGTAAAAGAACAAGGAGTAAGAGTAGAAGAGATTTTCTCTTCCACTGTAGAGGAAAATAGGACCTCTTTTGAGTTTTCCTATGATTCTTCTTCCTCTACATCTGTGGAGCTTACTTTGTTTCCCGATCCGCGGAGTGTGCTTGCCGAAGAGATAGAATATATGCTTTCCTATCCCTACCGATGCAGCGAGCAGGTGGCCAGCCGATTAATTACCTTTTCTTCCTTACCTCGAGAAGAGAAAGGAGATAAAACTCTTGAGGTTACAGAGGCGGCAAGAGAAGACCTTTATACCCTCTATAACCTGCAGAACTATGACGGAGGATGGGGCTTTTGGGGAAATGAGGGAGATTTATTCCACACCGCCTATGCTCTTCTGGCTTTGCATAAAGTAAAGGAGAGAGGGTTTTTGGTTAGCAAAGAAGTAATAGAGCGAGGATTGAGCTTTTTAGAGTGGAAGATAACAGAAAGTGAAAATCCCCCACCCCCGGATTCTGATTTTTCACCCCCCGGGGAGTTTGAAAAGGCTCTGTCCTGGTATGTTCTTTCCCTGGAGAGGAAAGACTTTGTTCCCCCTTCTCTTCCCTCTCTGGGAGAGCTGGATGATAAAGCTTTGGCTCTGTGGGGACTGGTCGCCCGAGGCGAAGATAAAGAAAAAGTGGAAAAGGAGTTAGAAAAAAGAGCTCGAGCTCTGGGCGATACTGTATTTTGGGGAACAGTTGATCTCCAGAAACCCTGGAAAGATGATCGTTTTCCAGCTACGGCTTTTTCTGCCTTGTTTTTAGGAGAGAGAAAAAATCCCCTGGGTGAGAAAGCCTACCTGTGGTTGTGGCGGAACAAAAAAGGAGGAGCTTTATTTACCACTCTTCATCGGGCTTACTTTTTTCTGGTTAGCTCTCACTTCTTACAAGAAGAAGGTGGCGTTCCCGTTTTCCGGGTGCTTTGCAATGGAGCATTAATTAAAGAGGGAGAGGGAGAAGAGAAAATAGTTATTCCCCGACAGTTTTTGAAGGAAGGCTCCAACCACCTGGAGATAGAAGGAAAAAATCTGTTCCTGGCTGAGCTCAGGGTAAAAAGCTGGAAGAAAGAGGCTCCTTCATCTTCATTGTTTTCGGTGAAGAAGAATTATTATCTTTTGATACCTACCAAAGGAGAAAAAGTTTTCTTCGCTCCTCAGCAAGTGGATGTCTTCCATCCTCAGGAGGAGGTAGTTTGTGAGATAGAAATTCAGAGCCCCGATTACTTGGAATACCTGATAATAGAGGATGGAATGTCTGCTGCTGGAGAGTTAATCAGGAGAGATTATACCTTTTCTCTTCCGGAGGAAAAAGGGGTGCATTATCCTTTGGTTACAAAGACTATTTTTGAGGGGCAACCCACTCTTTTTGTGTATAATCTTCATCCCGGGAAAAATGTGATTCGTTATTACTTGAGAATCCGAGACCGGGGAGATTTTTATGTGAAGGCGCCTCTCCTTTATCTTATGTATTTTCCTGAAGTTAGAGATTATGGAGAAGAAAAGAGCCTGGTGGTGGAATAACCTTTCCCTCCGGCGTTTTTTCCTGGGGGTGATGATTCTATTATTTTTATCCCGAGAAGGAGGGGCTCTTCCTACCTTCGTGATAGAAGGCGGGGAGAGCTTCCCTTTTTTACCTCCCATCGTAGAAGAAGCCGGAGAGGAGGCCTGTCTTTGCTTTCAAAAATTGACCGGTTACCTTCCTTCCTCTTCTTTTCGTGTGGTAGTTTTATCTCCGGAAACCTCTAAAATGCTGCCCTCCTGGATGGCAGCATTTTCCCGAAGAGACACTATTTATCTTCGCTCCCCCCTCTCCCTTCTTCAGCGAGGAATTCTTTCTTCCACCCTGGCTCATGAATTTTTCCATATTTTTATAGAAAGCTACGACTGGCAAGTTCCTTTCTGGTTTGAAGAGGGTCTCGCTTCTTTCTTTTTCCCGGCGCCAGGCGTACACCCTGGGGGAGAAGTAAGCGAGTTTTACCACAGATGCGAAAAAGCCTTTGGGGCTGTTAAAGAAAAAATAGGGGAAGAAAACCTTCCTTCTTTTTTCTTCACCATCGAGGACCGGGGTTTTAGCGAGGCTCTTTTTATATGGACGGGAGAAAGGGAAGAAGATTTTTGGTGAAAAAATTTATGAAAAGCGATGTCCTTCTTGCGCTAAAAGATGTGGGAAAGAAAGTAAAAGGAAAAGCGATTCTCGAGGGAGTGTCTTTGGAGGTGAGAGAAGGGGAAATATTCGGGCTTCTGGGAGGAAATGGAGCGGGAAAGAGTACTGTGATGCGTCTTCTTTTGGGCTTGATTGCGCCTTCTACAGGGTATTTTTATGTGGGGGGTTACCGCTGTCCTCCTCTCCCTCCCCGGGCCAAAACCATGATAGGAGGGTGTTTAGATAATACCTCCTTTTACGGGAATTTGACCGGGATAGAAAATATCACTTTTTTTGCCTCTCTATCTTCTTATTACCCTGAAGTTGCGGAAATAGAGTTTTTTGCCTCTCTTCTGGACTTTGAGCCATCTCTGCTGTACAAGAAAGTGGGTAGCTATTCTCAAGGAGAGAAGAAAAAGCTTTCTCTTCTCCACTCTCTTTTTCCTCTTCCCCGGATTTTAGTCTGGGATGAACCATGGGTGGGGCTTGACCCCCGAGGGGTGAAAAAAGTTCAGGAGCTCATTGTGAATTTGAACACCGAGCAGGGGGTGACCTTTCTTCTTTCTTCGCCCCTCGCCTTAGAGTTAGAAAAAGTAGCTCAAAGAGTAGCTATTTTACACCAGGGCAAAATAAAGTGGAATGATTATTTAACTCCCGGCCTCTCCTTAGGAGAAATCTATTGGGAGATAATAGAGGAAAAATGAAAGTTACCAGAGCAGAGATTAAAAAAGCAACTCATAACCCCCGTTTCTACGGAGGGATTTTAATTTCCTGGGCTCTGGCGGGTTTAGTAGTAGCCCAAGCCTGGCAAGACCCGCTCTCATTTTATCTGGGGAAAATTACTCTTTCCCTTTCTCTTTTATATCCCATGGCCCTTTTTGGTCCGGTGGGAGGAATCTGGGGAGGAACAGAAAATATTGCCGAAGAGAGAATGGAAGGAACTCTCTCCACTGCTCTTCTTCGTCCCCTCTCGCGGTGGGAGTGGTACTGGGGGAAAGTAGGGTTTTCTCTTTTTTATAATCTACTCATGGTTTTCACTCCTCTTCTGGGGATGGCGTTACTGGATAAAATTATGTGGAGAGGAGGGGTATCTCTTCGCCTTTTGGGAGGAGGAGCGATGGTTGTGCTCTACATTAGTTCTTTTTCCGCTTTATCTTACCTTTTCTCTTCTCTTTTCTATCGTCCCTGGGGAGGACCTCTTCTGGCTCTGGGAATAGGAGCTTTTTCCTGGATAGTAGAGCGCCTGGGAGGAGGAGAAAATGTCCAGATTTATCTTATCACCCATCACCTTTCTTCTTTCAACATCTTTTTCTTACCCCGGATTGATTGGCATCAAGCCCTTAGCTCTTTTTTAATTCTGGGAAGCTACACCGGAGGAGGGCTTCTCATAGGAGCGCTCATTTTTATGAGACAGGAAGAAAGATAAGGTTTATAGGGGAGCAACACCCCCTTATAAACCCCCGAAGATACAAAACATCTAAAAAAAGACATAAATAAAAAACTACCGGGAGAAAAAGCATATCTCCCGGTATAGGGGATCCTTTTTCCCCTTATACTGGGGAAGACGCTCTTCCTTCCTCAGTAGTTTTTTACCGAGGGAGGCTCTTTCTCCCTTGGTTGCATTTATTTTTTCTGCTTTTTCAATTCCTTTCTTTTTTGCTTACGCCGTAGGCTGTCTGTTTTTTATCTTTATGTTTTCTGGGGGTTATAAGGGGGATCTTTCTTCCCCCTTATAGTTCATTCACTCTTCAAAAGCTCGAGCAACTTTCTCTAAAAGCTCGGGGATGGGGAGCTCTTGAGGACATAAATCTTCACAATCTCCACACCCGAGACATGAAGAGGCTCTTTCTTCCTCAGGAAGAGCTAAATATTTCCGACGAGCGTCCTCAAAAGCAATCTTTTGAAAGGCATCATTATAAAGCTCAAAATTGCGGGAGATATTTACCCCGTTAGGGCAAGGAAGACAATATTTACACGCATTACAGTTGATAGAAGGGAGTCTTTCAAAGGCCTCTCGAGCTCTCTCAATTATCTTTAACTCCTCCGGGGATAATAAACCTACTCCCGAAGAAGAAGCGATTTCTATGTTCTCCTTGACCTGCTGGAGGTTGCTCATCCCGCTCAGAACCACCGCTACTTCTTTTTGATTCCACAGCCACAGGAGGGCCCAGGCTACTGGACTTCTTTTAACGGGAGCCTCGTCAAAAATTTTTTGCACTTCCTCTGGAGGATTGGCTAATCTTCCTCCCCGCAAAGGTTCCATTATTACCACCGCTATCCCCTTTTGAGCTGCATATTGAAGACCAAATTGCCCGGCTTGGTGGTCAATGTCGAGATAATTGTATTGAATCTGGCAGAAAGTCCAGGGATAAGCATCGATTATTTTTTTAAAAGTTTCCCGGTCGTCGTGAAAAGAAAAACCAATATGACCAATCTTTCCCTTTTGAATGGCCTTTTCTGCCCAGTTCAGCGCTTCCAAACGCTCAAGTTTAGCCCACCGGTCTTTATTCAGGTCATGGAAAAGATAAAAATCGATGTGCTCGGTGTCTAACTTTCTAAGTTGCTCATCCAAGTAGCGGTCCATATCTGGAGCAGCATTAACTAACCAGGTAGGAAGCTTGGTGGCTACTTTTACTTTTTGTCGATATCCACCTTTTAGAGCTTTTCCGACCAATATTTCACTCTTCCCACCATGGTAGCCGTAGGCGGTATCTAAATAATTTACTCCGTGGTCAATGGCATAATGAATCATTTCTAAAGCTTGAGCCTCATCTATATCGGTATAATCCGCGCTTTTTGAGGGTAACCGCATAGCTCCAAATCCCAGAGCTGAAACCTGGAAATCCAATTTCCCGAAAGGGCGATACTGCATTAATTCTCCTCCTTTATTTTTGGCCAGTGTTATTTATGGGTCTTTATTATATTTTTACCATATCGGTCAAGAGAGATA
>JAKPIQ010000045.1 GCA_029549715.1 Candidatus Atribacteria bacterium
CTGGAGAATAGAATATTCCATATTATCTTCTTAAAAACTTACTCGAAAGGGGAGGATAGTATGGCTAAACAACTACATAAAAGATTCTCAACCGAAGAGGTAAAGATGTTTATGCGAGAGTATCTGAAGGATAAGAAGAAGCTTCCTTATATTTTGCAGATTCTGCAGATTAGCAAAAGAAGATTTTTTCAACTGGTGCAAGAATACCGGGAAAACCCGGATGAATTCTCCATCGATTACCAGAGAAAAAGACCTACCAGAAAGATAGACGCAGAAATTGAAAAAAATATCATTAAGGAATTAAAGATAGAAAAAGAGCTAATTGAGGATGAAGAACTCCCCATCCAATCTTACAACTATAGCTACATAAAAGACCAGCTCTATAACAAATATAAACAGGAAGTGTCACTTCCCACCATAATTTCCCGAGCCAAACAGATGTGTTTCTATAAGTCTAAGGACCAGAGAGTAAAACCTCATGATAGAGAGGTACAAAGCGAATATGTGGGGCAACTTATCCAGCATGATTCTTCTTACCATAAGTTCTCTCCTTATGCTCAGAGGAGATGGTATCTTGTAACCAGCCTGGATGATTTTAGCCGGCTTCTTCTCTACTATAAGTTAATAGAAAGGGAAACTGCCTGGCGGCATATCCTGGCCTTAGAAGATGTTTTTCTTACCTTTGGAGTTCCCTTCCGCTACTATGTAGATTCTCATTCTATTTTCCGTTTTGTCCAGGGAAGAGACAGTGTATGGAGGAAACACTACCTCCAGACCGATGAGGTAGATACTCAGTGGAAGATGGTATTGAATGACTTGAATGTTGATGTAACCTATGCTCTATCACCTCAAGCCAAAGGTAAAATAGAAAGGCCTTACCGCTGGCTGCAGGATAGAATAGTGAGAACCTGTGCCCGAGAGAGAATAACCACCATTGAAGAAGCACAAAAAGTGCTGGAGAAAGAGGTAGAAAGATACAACTATCATCAAGTACATTCTACTACTGGGGAGATTCCTATCATCCGCTTTAAAAGAGCAGTAGAGGAGAAAAAATCATTATTCAGAGAATTGATAATTCCTTCCCCCTACCAATCGACCAAAGATATCTTCTGTTTGAGACTGAAAAGAACAGTTGATGCTTATCATAAGATTTCCCTGAATAACATCAAGCTCAGGGTACACCAAGTCCCTTTGAGGGAACAGGTTGAACTTCGTATTGTTCCGGATGAGAAAACAGGAATATCAGAAGTAAGAATATGGTACAAAGACACTCTCACTGATGTTTATCAGATTAAGAATACTGATCTAAATTTGGTGAAATTTTAAAACTTAAATAGCCAGGATTTGGTGAAATTTTAAATTTTAGCTAACATAGAGCCCACAAGTTGTTGACAAAACTAGATATTGGTGTTACTATGCTTCCGAGCTTGCGCAAGCTTATCAATTTTCAATCTAATTTTGGGAGGTTTAAGTTTAAATGCCAACTGGTAAAGTTAAGTGGTTCAGTGCCACTAAGGGTTATGGATTCATTGAATCTGACGAAGGTGGAGATGTTTTTGTTCACTATTCGGCTATTGAAGGCGGCGGCTTTAAAACTTTAGAGCAAGGCCAGGCAGTAGAGTTTGAGGTGCAAGAAGGCGACAAAGGCCCTCAAGCGGTGAAAGTAAAGAGACTATAGGAAAAGAGAGAGAGCCCTGGGCTTCGGTCCAGGGTTTTTTTGTTTTTTCTGGACCTAAATTCATAACGCTTCAGGTTTTAATGGTAAGTGAATTAGTCCTTTTTATACTTAGCTATTGAGCTATTAGATAGGGGCGGAAAGGGTTTGTGGAAATAAGCCTCGCTTATGTAGCTTTCCATCATCCGGTGAGCATTGAAGTAAGAGGCTATTTTAGAAATAGAATTTTTCATTAGCTTAATCCATTGCTCTCGGTGACGATAGTAGGTAGGAATAATGACATACTCTAGCTTGCCGTAAAAATCACTCATTTCTTTCTGGAAAATCTCTTGAGGGTTTCCTTCTTCGCTCTCTGGCCCTATAGACCATCCGGTTATTCCCTCAAGGCATCCCTCTACCCACCATCCATCGAGCACGCTAAAGTTAATCACTCCGTTATGAGCTGCTTTCATACCACTTGTACCTGAGGCTTCTAACGGTCTCATAGGGGTATTTACCCAAACATCGACTCCCGCTACTATTTTTTTGGCTATTTCTAAGTTATAGTTTTCTAAGAAAGCAATTTTTATCTCCGGACTTAATTTTTGAGAATGCTGAATTATTTGTTGAATGAGCCTTTTGCCCTCGAAATCTTGGGGGTGAGCTTTTCCGGCAAATATAATCTGTAATTTCCCTTCTTGATTTATCCTTTTTAACCTTTCTATATCGGTGAAAATAAAATGAGGTCTTTTGTAAGCGGTCATTCGACGGGCAAAGCCAAGAGTGAGAATCTCTTCATCCATTTCTATATTGTTTTTTTCTCTAATCAGTTGAATGAGTTGAGCTTTTTCTTTTTGATGAGCGGTCCAGATTTCTTGATCGGATATGATGTCAGCCCGGGCCAGAAGCTCTGGTTCTTGGGCCCACCCAGGAATGTAACGATCAAAAAGGGCCTGGAAACTGGGAGATGTCCAGGTAAAACTATGTACTCCGTTGGTTATAGAGTGAATATCATAGCCCGGGAACATGTGACGAGAAATTTCTCTGTGTTTCTTGGCCACTCCATTAATATATCCACTAAGATTTAAGGCTAAAAGAGTCATATTCAGGTGTTCTTTTCCTCCTAGCTGTTGAAGGAGAGAAAGGGGGATGGGCTCGCCCAACACCTCTTTTACCAGATCGTAGGGAAATTTGTCATGTCCTGCCTCTACCGGAGTGTGAGTGGTAAACACACACAGGTCCTTAACTGCTTCTATATCCCAATTTTTAGATCCCTGCAAGAGCTCTAGTGCCACCAGAGCAGCATGACCTTCATTGATATGGTATTTCCTTACTTCTAAGTCCAGAGCTTTTAGTATTCTACTTCCTCCTATGCCTAAAACAATTTCTTGTTTCAGACGATAACGACTGTCCCCTCCGTAGAGAACATCAGTTATGGAACGGTCTTCGGGAGCATTTTGAGGAATATTGGTATCTAAGAAGATTACCGGTACTATTGTACCTCTGGCACTCTCCCAGGGATAAACCCAGGCTCCCACTCTCACCTTCCTTTTTTCAATTTCTACCTCTACCTGAACAGGAAGGGGGGTTAAGACTTTCTCTACGTCCCATTCTACAGGCTGTTCAATTTGCCATCCCTCAGGGCTTATTTTTTGATTTAGGTAGCCTTTGCGGCTTATCAAAGTTATAGCTACAAAAGGGAGAGAAAGGTCAGCCGCAGAGCGAACTGTGTCTCCAGCTAAAACTCCTAAGCCCCCGCTATAGGTGGGTATTTCCGGAGAGAGGGCTATTTCCATCGACAGATAAGCTATGATTGGTTCATTTTTAAGCTTATCAAATATATATGTATCCATAGGGCTTTTTGTTCCTCCTTTTTCAGTTTAACGACCAGTGGAGCCCAAACCCCGTTCTCCTCTTTCACTGAGTGATAGAGAAGTGGTTTCTATAATTTTAACTCGGGGAATTTCTCGCAGAGCTCCTTGGATGATTCTGTCTCCTTTTTTTATGTTGTAGTTTTCTTTCCCCAAATTGAAAAGCCTGACCATCCAGCTACCTCGGTACCCGGAATCGATAGTCCCTAAATGTACTATTATACCATGATTGATTCCCATGCCGCTCCGGGGTCGTAATACTACTTCATATCCCCGGGGAAATTCCGAAGCAATTTCCAAATCTATAATTTCGCTTTCTTGAGGAGCAATAATGACATCAACAGGGCTGAAGACATCAAAGCAGGCATCGTCAGAAAAAGAAAAGCGAGGAAGAATAGCTCTCTCTGAGAGCCTTTTGAACCTTATGACTACTTCTTTCATCATTTTCCTCCCACTTCGCTAATGTAGATTATATTTTAACAAACCTATCAAGTTACTTCTTTAAGAGTTAAAATATAAAGCGGTGGTTATGGTGCGTGAGGAAACAAAGCTTTCTCTTTCTCTCCTGGGGGTGGCCGCCGTAGCTCTGGCGGTAGAAACTCTTACTATGAGGATTTTTAGCTTTGTTTTTGGATATCATTTTGTTTCTCTGGTTATCTCTTTAGCCCTTTTAGGTTATGGAGCAGCGGGAAGCCTTTTCTCTCATCTACCTCGCTGGTTTAAAGAGAATATCCCTTATTTCCTAGCTTTATTTCTTCTTCTCTTTGCTGGAGGACTAATTTTCTTACCTTTAGATGTTTACCAGTTCTGGGTTAATCCCTGTAACTGGTTTTATTTTGCTCTTCTTCTTTTTCTGGCTTTTTTACCTTTTTTTGCTCATGGCTCATATCAGTTGCATATTTTTGAACTTTATCCAGTGTCCTTTCCTCGCTTTTATGCTGCTAATTTGGTAGGTTCTTCTTTGGGAATAGGTATAAGTTACTTAATCCTTATTTTTCTGGACGAATTGAAAGCTCTTATTTTCCTCGCTCTTTTTTCTCTAATTAGTGTAAGGAAAAACAGAAAATTTCTTCCTCTCTTTTTAGCAACTGGAATTATTCTTTTCTTCTTCCCCGGAGAAATTTTTCTCTCTCCTTATGCTCCCTCTCAAGCGATAAAGGAGATAGAGGGAAACCAGCTCCTTGAGACTTACCATAGCCCGGCAGAATTGGTGGAGGTTTTTTATACTCCTTATTCCCGGTTAGCGTCAGGGTTAAGTTCTAATTTTAGTGGTTTCCCCCCTCCTTCCTGGACTTTAATTTACGATGAACACCAATCACAACTTTTTCCCATCTTTCCCGATTTTTCTCTACTGGAACATACTCTTTATTATCTTCCTGTAGATATATTTTCTCCGGTACGAATTCTGATTGTGGAAGGAAGAGGGGGGTTAGAAGGATATCTGGCTTCTTGTTTGGAATTGGAAAAATTGGATTGGGTAGTTTCTTCTTCTCTTTTTGTCTCTTTCTTGAAAGATTATCCTCTTTTTTGCTCAGAACCGCGATTTATTTTTCCCCGCAAATTTTTAGCTCAAGAGGAAGAATACGATTTAATCTTCTTGGAAGTTCCCATACCTCAGGCGGCAATTTTCCCCGGTAGTTTCTCTTTTCAGGAAGACTTTTTATTTACCGTTGAGGGAATGCAAAGTGTGTTTGCTTCTATATCTCAAGGAGGAGTGGCAGTATTTTCTCTTTTCCTGCAAAATCCTCCAGCGGTGCTTCCCAAGTTAATAAACCTGATTAAGGAAGCTTGGGAAGAAAGAGATGGACTGGGGAGGCATCTGGTAATAGTAAAGAATTTGGACTTTGCCTTGTTGATGGTTAAAAAATCACCGTGGGAGGAAAAAGAACTGGGAGGGATGAAAGAAAGGGTGGCAAAGGAGCGCTTTGATTTTATATATTATCCAGGGATAAGGGAAGAAGAAGCAGAAACAGTTTTTCAAACTCAGAAGCGATATTATCAGATAGTGGAGAATGTACTTTCGGCAAAGGAGATAGAGTCCGTTTTTGACCTTCGTCCTCCTCGGGATAATCGTCCTTACTTTTCCAATTTTTTTCGCCTGGAGCAGCTACCGGAGGCCTGGATAAATCTGGGGAAAAGGTGGCTTCCTTTTGGAGGAAGTGGTTTTTGGTTGGTAGTGCTAATTTTAGTTCTGGTAGTAACCCTGGCTTTCTTTTTAATTCTTTTTCCTACCTGGCAAGGAGAGAAGGACGTTCTTCCCCCGGTGAGAATTCTAAAAATAGGGGGGGTGCTGACTGGAGCAGGTTTCATGCTGATGGAAATATCTTTGTTTATAAAATTAGAGATGATAGTAGGCCTACCCTTTTACACTTTTTCTCTTCTCCTTTTAATTCTCTTGATTTGTTCGGGATTAGGAAGCTGGCGCATGAGACGGGGATTGAGTTTTCGAGAGGTTAAAATATTAACCTGGCTGCATCCCCTGGCCCTTTCTGTTTATTTTGGATTTTTGCTCCTTTTTAAAGGGAAACTGCTTTCCCTGCCCATGTGGGGTAGTGTGATGGTTACATTTTTCCCTCTGGCCATCGTGGCCTATCTTTGTGGATTACCGTTCCCCTTGCTTTCTCAGCTATCTTCCACTTTCCATCCCCGCTTTTTCGGACAGATTTTTGCCTGGAATGGGTTTTTATCGGTGATTTCTTCCCTAGTTGCCTATTTATTTTCTATATTCTGGGGGTTAGAGGTTATGCTTTATTTGGTGGTAATTATTTACTTAATTTTCTGGTTACTGATGGTATTTTATTATCGAACATTTGCTTTGGAAAGTGAGCTTTTTATCTGAATTATGATATGATATCATAAATGAGAGTTGCAGGGGAGAAAGGACTTCGTGAGAGAATGCTATGCGAATAATTGCCGTTGCTAATCAAAAGGGAGGAGTGGCGAAAACCACCACCTGTATAAATTTAGGGGCCTCTCTGGCTTATCATGCGCGAAGAGTTCTCATTATCGATATGGATCCTCAGGCTCACTCTACTCTGGGCCTGGGTTTTGAGCCTAACGAACTTGATAGAACCGTTCTGAATGTGCTGGAACCCCCTCGTAGTCCCTACCATCTTGAACTCAAGGAAGTAATTATTCCTACTCGCACTCCCAACCTTTATCTTGCTCCAGCTAATATTGATTTGGCAGGAGCAGAATATCGCCTGATTGATAAGTTGGGTAGAGAAGATTTTTTAAATAGTAGTATTCAGAGGTCTAATATCTCTTTCGATTACATTCTCATTGATTGCCCTCCTTCCCTGGGGATTTTGACTGTCAATGCTCTTAAAGCCTGTCGGGAGGTGATTGTTACTATTCAGCCTCATTATTTTGCTATGAAGGGGATTGAAGAATTTATGGAAACTATGGATTTAATGAGAGAAAACTTGAGACATGACCCAGAAATTTATGTGCTTATCACCATTGCTGACGTTCGTACTAATCTTTATCGAGAGGTGGTAGAAGAAGTAAAAAAATATTTTGGAGGTCATCTTTTTGAAACAGTTATCCACCGCAATATTGCTCTGGCTGAGGCTACCAGCCATGGAGTACCGGTGATAGAGTATGAGCCTTCTTCTTCCGGGGCTCAGAGTTACCTTAACTTGGCTAAGGAGGTGATTAAGCTTGAAGAAAAAAAGTCTGGAGAGAGGCTTCTCCGAAGGAATTGATTTTAAAAGGGAATTAATCCGGGACACCACCAAAGGTATAGAAGAACAAGGAGAAGAGGAGAAAGAGGAAAAGTTTTCATCTGAGGAAGTAACTAAAAAGAAATCGGTGGAGAACAAAGTAAAAGAGGGAAATAAAGCAGAAGACAGGTTGGCGGTTATAAAAGTGGTGGGAATTGGAGGAGGGGGCAATAATGCCGTTAATCATATGGCTGACCTGGGGTTAGAAGGCGTGGATTTAATAGCAGTAAATACTGATGTTCAGTCTTTGAGGAAGTCTCTGGCCCAGGAAAAACTACAAATTGGTTTAAAACTCACTCGGGGTTTGGGGACAGGAGGAGACCCCCGCTTAGGAGAAGAAGCAGCCAAGCAAGATAAAGAAAAATTAAGCCAATTGTTAGAAAATGCTGATCTGGTATTCATTGCTGCCTGCATGGGAGGAGGAACGGGTACAGGAGCGGCTCCGGTGATAGCCAATATATCTAAGGAATCGGGGGCCTTGACCATTGGAGTGGTAACCAAGCCTTTTGACTTTGAGGGTCTAAAAAGAAACAGGCAGGCAGAAGAGGGTATCGATCGACTACGAGGAGAAGTTGACGCTTTGATCGTGATTCCCAATGAGCGGCTTTTCCAGATTACCAAAAAAGACACCCCTCTGCAAGAGGCTTTTAAAATGGCTGATCACATTCTTTATCAGGCGGTGCGAGGCATTACCGACCTCATTACTTCTCCTCAGGAAATTAACTTGGATCTGGCCGACCTGAAAACTGTTCTTAGTGGAGCGGGGATGGTTTTAATTGGAGTAGGACATGGAAGGGGGAGGGAAAAGGCAAGACAGGCGGCGGAGGAAGCTATTCAAAGCCCCCTTTTAGAAATCTCAGTTAAAGGGGCCAAGTCCATTATTCTTAACATCACCGGCGGGCAAGATATGACCCTCAGTGAAGTTACCGAAATTGTTAATATTGTTACTAAAGCAGCGGGAACAGAGACTGATATTTTATGGGGTTACCGGGTAGATGAAAACTTGTCTAATGAGGCGATGGTAACGGTTATTGCTACTCGTTTTGAGTTAGAAAAAGAGGAGGTAGAGTGGGTAGAAGAAGAGATGATAGATGAAATAGATAGTAGAATTATCATAGAAGACGAATTGGACATTCCCGCTTTTCTGCGGGAAGCACAAAAGAAAAATCCACCATGGAGAAGAGATTAAAGCTAAGGTATACCCTTTTTCTGGTGGGAGGAAGAAATAATAATTCAAGATAAAATTAGAGTGAGGAGGAAAAGCTGTGGCTAACTTATGGGGAAGAGAAATGACTAAAGAGGAAATCTTAAAAAGAGTAGGCGATATCTCCCAGATTGGGGGAGTGAAGTTAGCTGAATTAAGCGATGGAGTGGAAAGAGGAGTGAGAATAGCAGAAATTGACTCTGGGGGAGGTTTAACCTATACTGTTCTTTTAGACCGAGGGTTAGACATAGCTTGGACTAGCTTTAAAGACATGAGCGTTAGCTGGCGTTCCGCTACTCGGAATCTGGCTCCTTTTTTCTTCGAACCGGAGGGCTTGGGATGGTTACGGGGATTTCATGGAGGATTAATGAATACCTGTGGTTTGACCTATGCTGGGGCTGCGGGGCGCGATAGGTCTACTCATCCTTTTTTGGAGGAAGAAGATTTTGGTTTGCATGGTAGAGCTTCTTACCTTCCGGCCAGCAATCTGTGGATAGACGGAGCCTGGCAAGGAGATGATTACCTGATGTGGGTGCAGGGAAAAATAAAAGAATCGATAGTGTTTGGAGATAAAGTGGCTCTCTACCGGAAAATATGGAGCCGTCTGGGAGATGCCACTATCCACATTGAAGACCAGGTGGTTAACGAAGGTTGGAATGAAAGCCCCTTTATGATTTTATACCACATCAATATTGGTTATCCCTTTTTAGATGAGGGGAGCAGATTGCTTCTACCAGTGGAGAAGACTATACCTCGGGATGAAATAGCCGAAGAGGGAAAGGAAGAATGGCATCTTTTTTCTTCTCCCCAGAAGGGATATTTCGAAAAGGTGTATTTTCATTATCTCAGGACTCTGGAAGATGGTTACAGTGCTTCTTGTCTGGTAAATGATAAACTCGAAATGGGAGTATATGTTAAGTTTAATAGAGATGTTCTTCCTTATTTTACAGAGTGGAAGATGATGGGAGAGGGAGAGTACGTGTTAGGTATGGAGCCTGGTAATTGTTTTCCTCTGGGTCGACGTCGAGAAAAAGAAGAAGGCAGATTAGTAACTCTTCAACCCGGGGAGTCTAAGAAAATTTCTCTAGAAATTGGTATTCTTGAAGGAGAAGAAAAAATAGAGCAATTTAAAAAATATTTGAAAGTGGACTAAAAGTAGGGAGGGGGGTTAAAATCCCCTTGATAGAGAAGAGAGTAGGCAAAATAGTTAGCCATAACTTTTTTCAGATAGTTTTGAGTTTCAGGGAAAGGGATGGATTCAACAAACAGCTCAGGATCGGGGGAGAGAGTTTCTAACCATTGGTCTACTCTACCTGGACCAGCATTGTAAGAACAAATGGCGGGGTAGAGTTTTCCTTCAAATCGCTTCCAGAGATAAGAGAAGTAACTTATTCCTATCTCTAGATTTTTTTCGGCATTCAAAAGAAGAAGAGAGATATCCTCATCCTCTTCTTCATCGTCAAAATTCGTCCACCCCTTTTCTATTACCCACAAAGCGGTAGAAGGCATGATTTGAGCTAACCCTATCGCTCCAGCAGAAGAGACGGCCACCGGGTCAAAAAAGCTTTCTGCTCGAACAATAGCCAGAATCAAATAGGGATCTAATTCGCCTCCAGCCAATTTTTGGATAGAAGGAAGGAAAAATTCCGGGTAAATTTGTCGGGCTAAATTGAGGGGAATTTTTTCCCCTTCCTGAAGATAAAGAGAATAAAGAATGCTTTTTTGATAGTCCCCTTTTTGGGCGTAGAATTCACTTAATTCTCGATAGAGGCCTTTCTTTTGAGAGTTCTTGGACAGAAGAAATAGAATTTCTATTTCGGCGTTTCTCCACATTTCTATTTTCGCTAAAAACTGGTACTTGGTCCAGTGTTCAGGATAGGAAAGATTTGTTGAGTCCACCTGAGGAAGGATAGCTTCCTCCTCAAAAGGAAAGGGAACATTTTCTCCTCTTATTTTTAATTCTTGCCAGGCTCGGACGTAATAGTAATCTATTTTTCCGCTTTCTACTATTTCCTGAAGGTGCTCTAAGGAGGAGTCAATTTTAAATAACCAGAAGAGAGCTTTATTTTTTTCCTCAGGAAAACTTTTTAGTTTTTCCAGCATTTCTTGGGCCAGAGGCAGCTGGTTTTTATTATAATAGAATTGAAATAATTCCCAGAAGGGTGCGCTTTTTTCTGGGAAACAAAGAGTAATTTTTTCCATCGTTTCCAAATATTTTTGTTCTTCTCCCATGATACGAAGAGAAAAAGCTAAGTTTTGGTAGGTATTGAAGGCGTATTCGCTATCAGGATAAAGAAACAGCAGCCTCTCATAAATTTGGACTGCTTTGCTATAATTAGCTTTTCTTTGCTCTAAAACTCCCCGGTAAAATAAAATCTCTTCCCTTTCTCCTTTTCTTAATAAATTTTCGTTTATTAGCCGTTCCAGTTCTTTCCAGTCTTCTTCTCCTAAAAGGAAGCGAGCTCGAAGTATAAACATGTTTTTCTGTAGCGAGGGGGGAAGAAGTGCTTCTTCTATCTGATCCAGGAAAACCCCGGCTTCTGTTCTGAAACCCAGGGAAAACAGAAAATCGGCTACGGAAAGGCGTTGAGAGGGAGAAAATTTTTCTGGAGATATTTGGGAAATCCAGGGTTGAATGAGTTCTCGAGAAACTCGAGAACTCATAGTGGGGAAATCATAATAGATGTGGCGAAGTAAGAGAGTAGCTTCTTCAAGGTAACCGAGATGAGCTAAAGATTGAAATATTGTCTTTAAAGCCGATAAACTGTTTTCCTCGCTTTCTGAATAAGTAAGAACTTGAATAGAGTAGGCAAGAGCGGAAGCAAAAAGATCATTTTGTAAAGAATACTGAGCTAAAGACAGAGTAATATAGGGTAAAAGAGGAGAAGAAGGAAAAGAGTTTTCTAACTTCTCTTTTGCCATCGTCGCTTTTTCTAAATCTCCTTTTTCTATGAAATGGAGGGAATAAAGATAGAGAAAGTGGTCCAACCAAAAATAATCTTTTGTCTGGAGGGAAGGTATTTCTTTTTCTATTTCTTCTTCCTGGTCTAGATAGAGAAGGGAAACCAGATAGAGAAAGAGAGTTTCTTCTTCTGTGGGTTTGGGGAGAGAAACTATAGTTTCATAATCTCCTTGCCGAAAAAGAGAATATAAATCAGCTTCGCTGGCTGAATTAAAGTCAAAGCTGAAGAGAACAGCTACTCCTATAATTAACAACAATCCCAGAAAAAATAAACCTCTTACTCTCATCCCTTTTTAATGATAGCATATTAAAAAAAAGGAGTAAAGGAGTTATGAAAAATCGGGAGGTAGCAAAACTGCTGGAGGACATCGCCACCCTTTTAGAAATGAAAGGGGAAAGTCGTTTTCGAGTGGTAGCTTATGAGGAGGCCGCTCGCCGCATAGAGAGCTGGCCTGAACCCATTGAAGAGGTATGGAAGAAGGGAAAATTAAGAGAAATTCCGGGTATAGGGGAGAGCATTGCCAGTAAAATTGAAGAATACCTTTCTACTGGTAAGCTATCTTACCTGGAGGAATTAACCAGGGAGATTCCTCCAGAAGTTATTCAGCTTACTGCTATACCGGGAGTGGGTCCCAAGACTGCCAAGCTTCTCTATGACCAGCTGGGGATAAAAAGTATTGAAGACTTAGAAAAAGCTATTGCTGAGCAAAAATTGCGCCAACTTCCTCGTTTAGGAGCAAAAAGTGAAGAGAAAATCCGCAAAGGGATAGAGATGTTTAAAAAGCAAAGCGGAAGAATGCTTTTGGGTCAAGCTCTTCCTCTGGTGGAGGAAATAGTGGGCGCTATCCAGGAGAAAAGTGGAGTTACTAAAATCAGCCCAGCAGGGAGTATCCGCCGGATGAAAGAGACTATTGGAGATATTGATATTCTGGTAGCTTCTTCTGTTCCTGAATCTATAATGAAGATTTTTACCTCCCTGCCTCAAGTGCGAGAGGTAATCGCCCGGGGGACCACTAAATCCAGCATTGTTACCCAGGAAGGAATACAAGTGGATTTGCGAGTAGTAGAAGAGGCATCTTTCGGAGCAGCTCTGCAATATTTTACTGGTTCCAAAGCTCACAATATTAAGTTACGAGAGATTGCTATTAAAAAAGGGTTTAAGATAAATGAATATGGAATATTTCGGCTGGATAACGATAAACGAGTAGGAGGAGAAAAAGAAGAGGAAATTTATGAAACCTTAGGCATGGAATGGATTCCCCCGGAAATGAGAGAGGATCAGGGAGAAATTGAACTGGCACAGGAAAAGAAATTACCCGTTCTCATCGATATCGACGACCTTCAAGGAGATCTCCACGTTCACTCTGACTGGAGCGATGGAGTGACTTCCATCGAGGGAATGGCGGAAGCAGCTCTTTCTCGGGGTTACAAATATCTGGCTATTTGTGACCATACTCAATCTTTAGCTGTGGCTTCTGGTCTCAGTCCAGAGGAGATCTGGGAAAGAAGGAAAGAGATTGAACAATGGAATCAAAAAAGAAAAGAGCTTCGTCTTCTAGACGGAGTAGAGGTCAATATAATGAGTGATGGCTCTCTTGATTTTCCTGATTCAGAACTGGACAAGCTGGAGGTAATAGTAGCAGGATTGCACTCTGGTCTGGGACAGGGAGAGGAAAAAATTACCCGTCGTTTAGAGGAAGCGATGAGAAATAAGTATGTTCAAGTTATCAGCCATCCTACCGGACGCATCCTTAATAAAAGAGATGCTTATCAGGTGAATCGGGAGAAACTTTTCTATCTGGCCAAAGAAACCAACACTTATCTGGAGATTAATTCTCAACCTGAGCGTCTGGATTTGGGCGATAGCGATGCTCGTCGAGCTCGAGATTTAGGAGTGAAATTAGTTATTTCTACCGATGCTCACGATTCCCGTTCCTTGGATTATATTCGCTACGGAGTGGCTCAAGCTCGACGAGCCTGGTTGCAAAAGGAAGATGTGTTAAATACCTTTCCTCTGGAAGAGCTATGGGAATTTCTCTATTATAAGAAAAGAGCTAAATAACGATTTTTTCTAAAATAGCAAGCCTTCTCTTTTGGGGCTTATTTCTTCTATTTTGCTTTTTATTTGAGAAGCCCCGGCTCTATAAAGAAGGGTTCGAGTAAGTTGGCCGAAGCTGAAGAGCAACTGTTGTCCTGTTTTTTATACGAGGAGGAGCCATTAATTTTTCTGAGGAAGTAACCCGGCAAAAAATAAAAAATATTTGAATCATTTCTCCGATATTTTCTAAATTTAGGAGATACCATAATTACCGGGTTTTTCTAAAGGATTTTTGAGCCAGAACGACTATTAATGATAAGTCATTTTCCTCACCTATTCTGCTACTCCCGGCATCTTTACTCTTTCAAAAAAGCCATCAATCATTTCTATTTCATTCTAGATGCTCATGGTTTTCTTCTATCAGGGAAATAGGTGTTTTAAAGCAGGATATGCCTCCTTAAATTTGGGGTATAGCTGGGCATAGGTTTCTGCTGCCTGTCTTTCCGGGAAAATGGGATTCCTGTAACTGACGATTTTGAGGATGGTTTCTTCCCATGAGCTGTTTTGTGCTGTTCCCATCATGGCTAAAAGGCAGGCACCAGTGGCAGCTTCCTCTTTCACTTGAGTGATAAAAAGAGGGGTATCGAGAACCGAGGCCATGATTTTTCTCCACAAAGCACTTTTAGCTCCTCCTCCTGAAAATACCACGCGTTGTGGATCTACTCCCAGCTCTTTGAACACATCTATAACATTTTTCAATCCCAAACTTACTCCCTCCATAATGGCTCGAATAAAATGAGCCCTCCCATGGGTGAGGTGGAGGTTAAGGAAAGCTCCTCGAGCTCGAGGATCCATGTAAGGGGTTCTTTCTCCTATGAGATAGGGAAGAAAAAGTAAGCCCTGGGAGCCGGGTTCCACTTTTTGGGCTTCCTGGTCTAATTCTTTAAAATCGAAAGCCTGAAGAGGAGAATCCAGAACCGATTTTTTAAACCAGCTGAGAGAAAGACCAGCGCAAAGAGTAGCGCCTAAGAGATGCCAGAAACCGGGAAGAGCGTGGCAGAAAGTATGGATGCGTAATTTTTCATCGACTAAGGGTTTAGAGAGAGGAGCAAATACCTGACCTCCAGTTCCTATAGTTACCAGAAGTTCTCCTTCCTCAGTGATACCATTTCCCAGAGCGGCACAATGTTGATCGCCAGCTCCGGCTACTAAAAGGACCTCTCCTTTTAAGCCCAACTCTTCTTTAACTTCTTCTTTCATTTGACCTATTATTTGACTGGATTCATAAACAGGAGGGAAAATATCGCGGTTCAGCCCTAAAATTTCTAAGATTTCTTCTGACCAGTTTCTCCTCCGAATATTAAAAAGTAAAGTAGAAGAAGCATCGGCTACATCGGTAGAAGGGGCAAGACCCATTTTAATTTTCAGGTAATCTTTGGGCAACATTGCCCATCTTGCCTGGCTAAAAATTTCTCTCTGGTTCTCTTTTAGCCATAGTAAAGTGGGGGCCATGAAACCGGTAGATACATCACTTCCACAGATGATAGCCAATTTATCTTTTAATTTTTCCCGGATGATTTTTACCTCCTTGTGGCTGCGCTGGTCTACCCAAATGATGGCAGGACAGAGAGGCTCCAGATTTTCATCTATGATTACTGTTCCATGCATCTGACCAGAAAAACCAATGGCTTTGACATTTACTTGAGGAATAGAGCTTACTAATTCTCTTATTGCTTCTTTAGTTTTTTCCCACCAGGTTTCTGGGTTCTGCTCGGCAAACCCGGTTTGAGGAGTTATTATAGGATATTCACGACTGGTAGATCCCAGAAAATTACCTTCTTCATCCCAACCTGCTACTTTGACCCCTTGAGTTCCTAAATCAATGCCTAGAAATTGTTCCATTTTTCTTTCCCCTTTATTGTTTAATTTAGTTTTTTTGGAGAGGGGGGACAGCTTACTCTCCTGGACTTATAGGTTAAACTCAGTATAACATAAACAGAGACACCCATTGAACCCCGCTTCAAAAAAATATATAATGACCCAGGTTGAATTCAAGGTTTAAGGAAGAGGTTTTTTATGAGTCGCTTAATTACTGAGATACTGAGGGAAAAAATAGAAGAAGTTTTGGTGATGAACTTTCCCGGAATGGTAGAAGAAAAAGAAATAGCTGTTGAACCTACTCGGGAGAAAAGTCATGGCGATTTCGCTACTAATTTAGCTTTTATTCTTTCTCGAAAAGTTAACAAATCCCCTCGGGAGGTGGCTGCTAATTTACAATTATCTCTTTCTGAGAGCTTACAAGATTTTGCTCGAGTGGAGGTAGCCGGAGGAGGATTTATTAACTTTTTTCTGGAGGATAAGGTTTTATTTTCTTTTATCCAGGAAGCGGAGGGAGAGAAAGAAGATTTTGGAGCAATAAATTTAGGTAGAGGGAAAAAAACTCAAGTAGAGTTTGTAAGCGTTAATCCTACCGGTCCTTTACATGTAGGACACGGCAAATGTGCCGCCTTTGGAGATAGCCTGTCCCGTATCTTAAAAAAAGCTGGCTTTCAGGTGGAGAAGGAGTATTATGTTAATGATGTGGGAAGGCAAATCGATCTTTTAGGAGCCTCCTTAGAAGCTCGCTTTCGCCAGCTTTTGGGGGAAAAAGTGGAAATTCCGGAAGAAGGATACCAGGGAGAATATCTTATCCCCATCGCGGAGAAATTATTACAAGAACGGGGAAGGGAAGTTTTAGACCTTTCTCCTCCTGAGCGCCTGGAAGTGTTTCGAAATTTTGCTGTACAAAATATTTTAGATAATATTCGTTGCGATTTAGATGATTTTAGAGTGCATTTTGATGTATGGTTCCGGGAAAGTTCTTTATATCAGGGGGGAGAAGCAGAAGAAATAATATCTCTTCTCCAAGAGCGAGGATACACTTATAGCAAAGACGGGGCTCTGTGGCTCAAGACGAGCAACTGGGGAGATGATAAAGATAGAGTATTAGTGCGAGAAAACGGCTCACCCACTTACTTTGCCTCCGACATTGCTTATCACTGGAATAAATGGAAAAGGGGATTCCAATTGGTTATTGACATCTGGGGAGCAGACCATCACGGATATATTCCTCGAATGCATGCAGCGATGCAGGCTCTTGGCCTTCCCCAGGATTTTTTAGAAATTTTTATCGTCCAGTTTGTTACTTTGCTGCGGGGAGGACAACCGGAGAGAATGTCTACCAGGCAGGGTGAATTTGTGCCCCTGAGGCAGTTGATTGATGAGGTAGGAGTAGATGTAGCCCGCTATTATTTCCTAATGAGGGATCCGGCTACTCATCTGGAATTTGATATAGAAGAAGCAAAGAGACAATCTATGGATAACCCGGTTTACTACATTCAGTATGCCCACGCCCGCATTGCTTCCTTGTTCAGGGAAACACAGAAAAGGGGAATTACCCCTCTTCCTCTAACTGACTCCTGGTCTGGTTTCCCCACCGAGCAAGAGAGAGAAATTAGCAAGAAAATAGCTTATTTTCCAGAAATGGTGGGGCGTAGTGCTTTATCGCGCCAGCCTTATTTGATTTGTAATTATCTTCAAGATTTGTGCGGGGATTTTCACTCTTTTTATAATCTGTATCGAATAATTGACGAAGATAATATGGAACTTACTTCTTTTCGACTGGGCCTTTGTCGAGCGGTACAAATTGTGCTGAAAAATGCTTTTCAACTTTTGGGAATTTCTGCTCCCGACACCATGTAAAAATACCCAGATTTTTAGCTGAAGAAGCTTATTTTCTCTTAAGATGAAGATTTAATGTCCCTATCTTGGGGTAGAAGGAGTTAAAGATGGATAAAGGAAAGTACATTTTTGTAACTGGTGGA
Source organism: Candidatus Atribacteria bacterium (assembly GCA_029549715.1). Taxonomy (GTDB): domain Bacteria; phylum Atribacterota; class Atribacteria; order Atribacterales; family Caldatribacteriaceae; genus Sordicultor. The sequence continues at coordinate 17,318 of JAKPIQ010000045.1, forward strand.
GTAGTGTCCTCTCTGGGGAAAGGCATAACTGCTGCCTCGCTGGGAAGGATTTTAAAGAGTAGAGGATTTCGGGTTACTATGCAGAAGTTTGACCCTTATATCAATGTTGATGCCGGCACCATGAATCCTTATCAGCATGGAGAAATATTTGTAACTCATGATGGAGGAGAAACAGACCTGGACTTGGGGCATTATGAGCGGTTTATTGATGAGGAGTTGTCTAAGTTAAGTAATGTAACCACGGGAAAAATTTATAGCTCAGTTATTGAAAAAGAAAGAAGAGGTGACTACCTGGGAGCAACAGTTCAGGTGATTCCCCATATAACTAACCAGATTAAAGAAGAAATTTTTCGATTGAGAGAAGAGAGTAAAGCAGATGTCTCCATTGTAGAAATTGGAGGAACAGTGGGAGATATAGAGAGTTTGCCTTTTTTAGAAGCTATTCGGCAAATAAAAAACGACATAGGGAAAAATAATTGTCTTTATGTTCATGTGACTCTGGTACCCTATCTTGAATCAGCGGGAGAGTTAAAATCTAAACCCACTCAGCATAGTGTAAAAGAACTACGAAGTATTGGTATTCAGCCGGATATAATAATCTGTCGTTCTTCTCGTCCTATTACTCCGGAAGTGATGGCCAAAATTTCTTTATTCTGCGACCTGGATCAGGATGCTGTGATTCCCTTAATGGATGTCAATTCTATTTATGAGGTGCCTCTGGCTCTGGAAGAGCGAAATGTAGGCAATCTGGTGGTTGATCGCCTGGAGATGAATTCTCTTTCTTGTGATTTGAGAGAATGGTCTTACATTGTTCAAAAGATTAAAGACGCAGATAAAGAAGTAACCATTGGTTTGGTGGGAAAGTATACCGAATCAAAGGATGCTTATTTAAGTGTTTGTGAGGCACTTAAACATGGAGGGATAGAGTCGGAATTAAAAGTAAATATTAAGCTTATAGAAGCAGAAAGACTGGAAAGCGGCGAAGCAAGTTGTCTCCTCTCTGAGGTAGATGGTATAATTATTCCTGGAGGTTTTGGCCAGCGAGGGATAGAAGGTAAGATTCAAGCTGTTCGATATGCTCGGGAGAAGGCGATTCCCTTTTTGGGAATATGTCTGGGGATGCATGTGGCAGTGATTGAGTTTGCCCGAACCGTCGTCCATCTTCCTGACGCTCATTCTACTGAATTTGACCCCTTAACTCCCTACCCGGTGATTGATTTATTGCCTTCTCAGAAGAATATCGAGAAAATGGGCGGGACCATGCGTTTAGGTAACTGTCGATGTGTTCTAGAGGATTCTTTGAGCAAATCTCTATATCAGAAGGAGGAGGTTTGGGAAAGGCACCGCCATCGCTATGAGCTTAACAACTCCTTCGTGGATATGCTGGAGAAAGCTGGGTTACGGATGGCTGGCTATAATCCTGATTATCAAGTAGTAGAAATAATAGAGTTAGAGAATCACCCTTTTTTCATAGGAGTACAATTCCATCCTGAGTTCAAATCGCGACCCAATCGAGCACATCCTTTGTTTTGTGCTTTTGTGGAAGCAGCTTATTGTTATCAACAACAGAGAAAGGGAAACAAACTTGGAACTCAAGCGCCCTCTGGGAATAATTGATTCAGGCATTGGCGGATTAAGTGTGGTAAATGCGGTTAGAGCTCTTTTACCGGCGGAAGATATCATATATGTGGCTGATCCCCTTCATTTTCCTTATGGAGAGAAAACTAAAAAAGAATTAATGGAAATAGTAAAACCGATTATTGGTTATCTATCTCAAGATAAAATGGTGAAATTGATCGTTACTGCTTGTGGCACTCTGAGCTCTGTTTGTCTCCCTGATTTAGCTCAGCTGACCAGTGTTCCAGTCATGGGAATTGTCTGGCCGGCTTGTCAGGAAGCGGCACAAGTAACTAAAAAGGGCAAAATAGGAGTGCTGGCTACTCGTGCTACGGTAAGAACTGGAGCTTTTCACCGGATTTTACAAGATATTGACTCCAGTCTGGAAGTGATCGAAGAGGCCTGGCCAGAATTTATTCTGGCTATAGAAAAGGGAGAATTCAATAGTCCAGAATGGAGAGCACAAGTTCAAGGTGGGCTTCTTTCTCTAAAGCAAAGAGGAGTGGATACTCTGATTATGGGTTGCACTCATTTTTCTCTCATCAGCTGGTTTTTCCAGGGATTGGGGGGAGAAGACCTGCAGGTGGTGGATCCAGCCTGGGTTTGTGCTCAAAAGTTGAAAGAGAAACTTCATTCCGGGAGAGAGATGAAGTCTTCCTCTGGGGGGAAATTTTATCTCCTGGTTCGGGGTGACTGCTCCTCCTTTCAGAAATCCTTGGAAAATTTATCTTTTTCTCTGGAAGGGGAGATAAATTGTTTCTCTGCTGATATCAGTGTGAATATTGGTGTCTGAGAAATTTATTCTGCCTTCTTACGGGAAAATTAATTGGTTTTTAGAAATTGGAGAAATGCGCTGTGATGGTTATCACAGGGTGGAATCGCTGATGCAGAAAATTGCCTTTGGTGATGAAATTGAAATTTCTTTGGGAGAAAGAGACTGTATTTCCTGTAATTTTCCTATCCCCACCGGGGAAAATGGTATTGTAGGCAGATTGTTAAAGGAGTTGCGCACTATAGTTCCTTCTCTTCGAGAAGTAGGATTCCATATAAAGATCCAGAAAAATATTCCTCCGGGAAGTGGTTTAGGAGGAGGTAGCAGTAATGTGGCCTCTATTTTGCGATGGGTTGATTCAGTTTTTAAGTTAAATCTTAGTTGGGAGGAAGTTAAATCTATTGTTCTTCCTCTGGGTTCAGATATTCCCTTTTTTGCTCGAGGGGCTCCATTTGCTCGAGTAAAAGGAAGAGGAGAGGAAGTAGAACCTCTTTGTTTTACTCCTCATCGGTTTCTGATTTTGTTTTTTCCGCCCTTTTCCATTTCTACTGTCTGGGCTTATCAACGCTGGGAAGAGAAAAAAGGAAAGAGCAGGAAGAGCAAGAAAACTGGATTGACTCTGGAAGAATTTTTAAAAATAAAGGATCCCGAATTGATAGAAGAAGTAATTTGGAATGACTTTGAAGAAGTAGTTTTTCAATATTTTCCAGCCCTGTATCATTATAAAAGGTTACTGCTGGAGGCAGGGTGCAAAAAAGTTTTTATGAGCGGTAGTGGTTCCACTCTGGTGGGAGTAGTGGAAAATAAAGAAGAAGGGGAGAGGATAATGGAAAAAATTTCTTCTCCTGATGTCAAAGTTATTTTAACTTCTACCTGGGGAACAAAAGAGGAGGGAGAAAATTATGACTGACGCCATAATTCTGGCTGGAGGCAGTGAAGGGGAGATTGAAAAAAAATTTGGGATAATTAATCGATCCCTACTTGTCATAAGGGATAAGTTTATGATAGAGTATGTAGTGGAAGCCCTCAGGAGTGCCTCCTCGATTAAGAAGATTATCATAGTTGGGCCAGTAAACGAGTTAAAATCCCGGATTGGTGGTTTAGTTGAAGAAGTAGTTCCGCCAGGGAAAGACCCTTTTGAGAGTACCTGGAAAGGCCTGGAAGCTTTACAAAGCAGAGAGAAAGTTCTGGTGGTTAGTAGCGATTTGCCTCTTCTAAAGGGAGAAATGATAGAAGACTTCCTGTTAAGGTGTAGTAAAGAAGAAGCTGATTTTTATTACCCCATTATTCGTCGAGAGGTGTACCAAGAGAAGTTGAGTGACTCCCAGAGAACTTTTGTTTGTTTGCGGGATGGATGTTTCACGGGCGGTGATGTTCTTTTTCTTAATCCTCAGGTGATGGAAAAGAAAAAAGAATGGATTTCTCAAATAGTTGAAAGTCGTAAAAGTCCTGTAGCCATTGCTCGATTGATGGGAGCAAGAATTATCTTTAAATATCTTACCAAGCGATTAACTATTAAAGATGTAGAGGAGAGAGTACATCAAGTGTTAGGCATAAGAGCTTTAGCTGTTATCACTCCTTACCCTGAAATGGGGTTTGATGTGGATAAAGTGGGACACGTCCCGGTAGCAGAGAGAATTTTAAAAAATAGGGGGAAGTGAAATTGGATAATAACAACCCGGTAGAAGAATTGGTAGAGGAAAAAGAGGTAGACAAAAGAAAGACTGCTGAGCAGTTTTACTTAGCTGACCTTAAAAAGAAGACTAACGCTGAACTGTTTGAAATTGCTCAGAGTTTAGGTATATCTGGTTATAGCCGTAAAAGAAAGAACGATTTAATATTCGAAATTCTCAAAAAATCTGCTGAATCCAGAGGTTATCTTTTTAGCGAGGGAATTCTAGAAATTACCCCCGAAGGCTATGGTTTTTTGCGTACTTCTGATGATTTCAGCCCTAGTGATAGTGACGTTTACGTCTCTCCATCTCAAATTAAGCGTTTTATATTGAGCAGTGGAGATAAGATAGCCGGGCAGGTACGTCCTCCCAAGGATGGAGAAAGATATTATGCCCTTTTGCGGATTGAAGCTATAAATGATGAAGATCCGGAGCAAGCTAAAAAACGTCCCCTTTTTGAAAACCTCACTCCCATTTTCCCCAACGAACAGTTAGTTCTGGAAACTGTTCCAGAGGAGATTTCTACTCGCATTATTGACCTTTTTGTTCCCATTGGTAAAGGACAGAGAGGGTTGATAGTTTCTCCTCCCAAAGCGGGGAAAACCGTACTTCTGGAGAAAATTGCCAATGGCATAATGGCTAATTACCCTGAGGTAGTATTGATTGTTCTTTTGGTTGATGAGCGACCAGAAGAAGTTACTCAAATGGAGCGTTCAGTTAAAGGGCAGGTAGTCGCTTCTACTTTCGATCAAAGACCAGAAAACCATTTGCGAGTGGCCGATCTTGCCCTGGAGCGAGCTAAGCGTTTAGTAGAAGAAGGCAAAGATGTGGTTATACTTTTAGATAGTATTACCCGCCTGGCACGAGCTAATAATTTGGTAGTCCCCACAACAGGGAAAACCCTTTCCGGGGGAATTGACTCTTCTGCTCTTCACTGGCCTAAGCGTTTCTTTGGGGCAGCTCGTAACATTGAAGAAGGGGGCAGTTTGACTATTATAGCTACTGCTCTGATTGATACCGGTTCACGAATGGATGAGGTAATCTATGAAGAGTTTAAGGGAACAGGCAATATGGAGCTGCACTTAAGTCGTGCTTTATCAGAAAGTCGAATATTTCCAGCTATAGATATCCATCGTTCGGGAACCCGGCGAGAGGAGCTCTTGCTCAAAAAAGAGGATCTGGAAAAAATCTGGATGTTGAGGAGACTCTTATCCACTGTGGACACTCAAGAAGCAACTCAAATGGTTATAGAACGGATGAAAAACACCCGTTCTAATAGAGAATTTCTCAAAATTATCGACCAGGTTATTAAAGCCTCGCGGTAGTAAGACACCAGCTATTTGCAAATATTTTTAATCTGCCGGTCCTGATAGACTTTACCTTTTATTCTTTGGAATAGAGATTGTTTTTTTTGGGAAAGTGCAAAATCTATCTAGAAGAGAAGAAGCAAAATATAATTCTCCTCCCTAATAGTTGATAGAGAAGTTAAATAAAGGTGGACACGCTTGCTTTTCCGGGTAAAGTATTTATATCTGTAAAAACCAACCCCGAGGAAGCAAAGTGATGTCTCAGATACATTTTAATCTATTCTTTGATTTTTGTCGGGTTAAGGTGGAAAAACGGCCTTTTGATCAGGAAAAAAGATGGTGAATATTATTATTTGTCCTGATGAACATTATACTCCAGCATGTCACCATTATCAGTAAAAGTTAAAAGTATCCATTCTTATGAAAGAGGGAAGGTAAGAGATCTTAACTATCTTGGTATCCAAATTACTCTGGGGATTGGATACCGAACGGTAAAAGGTCCATGATGTGTTCATCTAGTGGAAGAACTTGACTTAGAAGACTGGTCCACTATATTATCTCCTTGTGTCCATACCTCACTGCAAAAGAGATTGCCCAGCACCTGGGATTGGGAAACGGTGAAAGCCATTCATGAAGAGTATCTTGAGATCAAGTTCTCCCAAAGAGTAGATGAAAATCCTCGCCTTCTGACAGTGGACGAAATTGCAGTGAGGAAAGGACATCCCTATCTCATTATTATCCTCAACTGGTAGACCGGTAAGGTTCTCTACGGGGAGAAGGAAGAAGATATGAAATCTTGAAAACATTCTTTGGCTCCTTGAGTACTCGATTGAAGCAGTAGCCATGGGTACCTGAGGTTCCTATGTTAAGGCGGTTAAGGAATATTGTCTTCAGGTTTTGATCGTTTTTGACCAGTTTCATATGGTAAAGGTTTTTGAAATA
>JAKPIQ010000058.1 GCA_029549715.1 Candidatus Atribacteria bacterium
GGTGCGCCTGTAGCTCAACAGGATAGAGCGACGGACTTCGGATCCGTAGGCTGGGGGTTCAACTCCCTCCAGGCGCGCCAGAAGTGTGTTTTTCCCATTTCTTTCTCTAAGAAACTCCATTATAGTAGACGGACTCGCTTATTGTTTTTCTCAGTCAGAAGGTTTCTGTAATCTCTTGGAAATATTTCTGCTATACTTGCTTTCCACCCGGGCGGTCATTGCGAGTTCGTCTTTTCGCTTACGTGGCAATCTCGTTTTTATTCTCTGGAAGAATCCCCTTTCTTCGTCATTCCCAAAATCTTCTATCGGGAATCTAAATGTTTTCGCTGAGGGAGGTTTTTCTTTTATATTTTCTGTCTTTTTCTTTTGTCTTTTCGGGGGTTATAGGGGTCTCCCCCTTATGGCGGCCGGGGAAGATAGATGCCCTCTTTATTGCTCGGGCTACATATCTAACACGTTATAGTTTGACAGGTTTTTATAGATGGCTATAATCTTGATGGAGGCTATTTATTGTTTTAGTTTCCTCTATAAAATACCTTTAAAAGGTAAAGATTTATTGTGTCGGATGATGATAAGATCAAAGCCGGTATTAACTGTGGCTCAGGTATGGAGGTGTTGAACAATGCGTGAAATAAAAAAGGAATATGTGGTGACCGACGATAATCGCAAAAAAGCAGTTTTGATAGACATAGAGACGTTTGAGAAGATAGAAGAAATCCTGGAAAACTTTGGTCTCGGTAAGTACATGGAGGAAGTTGAGGATGAAGAGGTTTTATCCTCAGACGCAGCAAAAAAATATTATGATACCCTAAAAAAGGATTGAATGATAACTTGCTTTTATAAAAAGACGTTTTTAAAGGATTTAGCAAATTTACCACCAACTTATCGAGAACGAATCGAGAAATTGGTCTTTGAGGAAATTCCTGGACTCGATAATATCCCTAATACACTGCTGGATATAAAAAAGATGGAGGATACAGCGATTATTATCGGATAAGAGTGGGTGATTATAAAATAGGATGTAAGTTAGAAGCGGGGAACAGAATCATCTTTTACAGGGTGAAGAGCAGAGAAGATATTTATAAAGTTTTTCCGTAAATAAGGAGAGCTTACCCTCCCTATTGCCTATAGTATAATGGAAATCGAACAGGGGAATGAAATTTATGGATGTAAAAGAGATGATTAAATTTATGGAAAACCTCGGCTATGAAGTGATAAAAAAATAGAAGGTAGATATCGTTGATAAACTTCTGGGAAGATTCACTCTGGAAGAAGAAAAGACCAGCACTGAATTGTTAAAAGAATTAAGAAGCACTGAATATGAAAAGCATTAAAGCCTTTTTAGATACTGACGTTATTCTCAACTGGTTATGTAAAGAGGTTACAAAATTCTTAGTATCAAGAGATAGAGATTTCAACATAGTAAACAAGATAAAGGGCAAGCTAACAGCTTTTACTCCGGAAAGCTTTTTAGAAACTACCAAGTAGGTTTTTGTCCGAGCAGTGCTCGGTTTCCTGATTTAATTCCTTCATGAGGTCAGCTACTGTACCGCTATGAACCTCACCTCGCCGGTAAGCATCACGAGCTTCAGCAATTTCTGCAGCTAATTCTGCACGCCGATTTTGAATCAATCGCTGGTGGATAATTTCAATGAGCAAAGCCTGATCATCAGGAGGCAATGTTTCTACCATTTCAATAACTTCTTGAAAACGAGAGGAGGTAGCCTTTTCCTTCACCTTATCATCTCCTAAATTTTTATTCGACTTTCTATCACCTATAAATTTTATCTCAGTCCCTTTAATTCGTCAAAAACATAGTACCTTTCCCTCCGGGGTTTTCTTTACCAGCTTCGGCTACTCGGTTTTTTGGGAATCTATAAGGGATCTTTTTTCTTATTTTCCAGGGAAGGTTTGTAAGGTGGACAAACCCCCTATAGTCTGTTCTGTCATTCCCAAAATCTTTTATCGGGAATCTAAAGGTTTTTACCGAGGGAAGCCTTTTCTCCCTCTCCTGGCGGAAGAGAGAAAGAATCCATGGAGGCTTCCTCTTCTATTATTTAGATTCCTGATAGAAACACTCGGAATGACGGATACGGGGTGATTGTGAGTCTCGCATATTCCTTGGCGTGGCAATCTCACACTCTTGAAAAGTGAGAGCGCCACGGAGCGCTTTCGCGCTCCTCGCGATGACAGGAAAGGAATGAGAGCGCTACACTCAGGGAGAGAAAGCATCTTCTTGCAGAAAGGATCCCTTTTCTCCCTCCCCTGGCGGGAGGGAGAAGAAAATAAAGGAAAGCTTCTGTGAGAAGAGGGAGAGAAAGCCTCCCTCAGTATGAGGGGAAATTTTCCTTATCGGCGATAAGCTGGTATAATTAGCTAAAATAATTTTCCAGCATCTCTCTCAGCTGAAATAGCTGAAATAAATAAGAGAAATGCTGGTTTTTAAAAAATACAAATAATACCAATGAAAAGGGAGGATAGAGAAACAAGCATTATGAGTGATGGTTATCGAGTGGGAGTAGTAGATAACTTAGATAAGCTTTTTGAAGTTTTACCTGATTATGTCAGGATTCCTTTAGAACAGCAAGAAAACAGTGATGATTTGATAGAAGTAGTGATGGACCTGGGGCGTCCTCCTGAAGCCCGTTTTGCTAAGGGTTTTGTAATTCTTTCCGATAGGATAATAGAGAGAGACGACATTGATTATGTAGTGCAGAGAGTGGGGATGTTTACCCGGGACAACCGAGCGGGCATCGAGCGCACTCTCCACCGTATTTCCTGTATTCGTAACCGATTAGGAAATATCGTAGGACTTACTCTGCGAGTAGGAAGAGCAGTTTATGGTACTATCGACATCATTAGAGATGTTATAGTATCAGGCAAAAATATTTTGCTTTTAGGACCTCCCGGAGTAGGTAAAACTACTAAACTCCGAGAGGTAGCTCGAGTGCTGAGCGATGAGTTTCAGAAAAGAGTGGTAGTAGTGGATACCTCTAACGAGATAGCTGGCGATGGAGATATACCCCACCCCGCTATTGGTCGAGCCCGCCGGATGCAGGTATCATCTCCGGAGAGGCAGCATGATGTGATGATTGAAGCGGTAGAAAATCACATGCCTGAGGTCATCATCGTAGACGAAATTGGAAGAGAGGAAGAGGCGAGAGCTTGCCGCACTATTGCCGAAAGAGGAGTACAGCTCATTGCCACAGCTCACGGTAATACTCTGAAAAATCTCCTTTTAAATCCTACTCTAACTGATTTAGTAGGAGGTATTCAATCAGTAATACTGAGTGATGAAGAAGCTCATCGTCGAGGGAGCCAGAAAGCGATATTAGAGCGCAAAGCTATGCCTACTTTTGATGTAGTTATTGAGTTGCGCGACCGGGACATACTGGGCATTTACCACGATACTGCCCAGGCGGTAGATTTGCTGCTGCGAGGTTATGACCCCCGGCCAGAGGTAAGGAAACGAACTAAAGAAGGAACAGTTAAAGTAATAGAAGAAGCTAAAAGCGCCTCTTTTGCAGAAGACCTAAAAACGCTGGCAGAAAAAGAAGTAGTTCCCGAATTGTTAGAGAACCGACCGTTGCGGGTTTATCTTTTCGCAGTAAGTAAAAACTATGTGCAAAGGGCTATTGCTCAAGCCAAGGTTCCTCTGAAAATAGTGAATGATATTAATCAAGCCGATATTCTCCTTACCCTGAAGAGCCGTTACCGTAATAAGGGGAGTAAAATAAGAGAGGCGGAAAATCGGGGTATACCCGTTCATATAGTGCGTAGCAATACTTATAACCAAATTTATAAGTTCGTGCAGGACCTCTTTGGCTATAGCGAGATATCTTCAGATAATGGAGATTCAGGACTGATAGAAGCAGAAAGGGCCGCTCGGCGGGTCTTAAAAGCAGGAGAAGCTATAGAGCTCTCTCCTCGCAGCTCATCAGTGAGGCGCCTGCAACATAAAATTGCTGAGCGCTATCACCTTTTCTCCCAGAGTATAGGAGAAGAACCTTTCCGCCGAGTAGTAATCTACCCTCGTACCTTAGAAGAGGTTCATCATGAATAATAAAGGGCCAGGCTTTTTTATTACCCTGGAGGGAATCGAGGGAAGTGGTAAAACCACTCATGCTCGCCGTTTATTTTCCTTCCTGGAGGAAGCAAACGTTCCTTCCCTGCTAACTCGAGAACCAGGGGGAACACCGGTGGGAGAAAAAGTAAGAGAGCTGTTACTAAACCCGGAAAGCGGAGCAATGGATCCTCTTACCGAGACTTTTCTCCTGGAGGCCTCGCGACGGGAGCATGTCACAGAGGTAATAAGCCCCGCCCTGCAGGCGGGAAAAGTAGTAATATGTGTTCGGTTTACCGATTCTACTTTAGCTTATCAGGGCTATGGTCGGGGAGTGCCTCTCTCCCATCTTCATTGTTTGAATAACATTGCTACGGGGGGCATTGTGCCTGACTTAACCCTGCTTTTTGACGTGGAGCCAGAAGTAGGATTAGCTCGTTCTTTTTCCCGCACGGAAGAAAAAGAGTTGCGCTTTGAAAAAGAGTTTCTAGCCAACAAGGAGTTTCTTCTGGCCGTCCGGGACGGCTATCTTCAGTTAGTCAAGGAATATCCCCACCGCTTTATGGTGGTAAATACTACCGAACATTCTAAAGAAGAAGTTTTTGCCCTGGTTCGAGAAACCATCTGGCAAAAGCTGGAGAAAAGGGGGTAAAGTTCCATGTTTCCTACTTTACTTTTAATATGTGTGGTACGGGACCAGGATACACCCAGATTACTGGATACTCTGCGAGATAGAAAAATCTCTTTCACCAAATTAGCTTCTACTGGCGGTTTTTTACGAGAGGGGAACACTACTCTTTTAATTGGTATAGAAGAAGAGCGCCGGGAAGAAGTGAGAGATTTGATAAGGAAAACCTGTGGTCGTAGAGAAGAAATTGTGGAATCCACTATTCCTCTTAATGAGCCCATCGGTCCTTTTGTTCCACAGAGAGTGAAGGTAACCAGAGGGGGAGGAGTTCTTTTTGAAATCCCCATTGAATACTATGAGAGGTTTTAACTCTTTTCCCTTTCCAAAGATAAAAATTGGTCGATGAGCTGGTCTGATATTTCTGGTCATGAAAAGCAAAAAGAGTTTTTCCGGCGAGCCGCTGTTTCGGGAAGAGTTACCCATGCCTATCTTTTTTCTGGTCCTCCCCGGGTGGGAAAAACCACTTTCGCCCTGGAATTAGCCAAGTTTCTTAACTGTCAGAACCCCACCGAAAGAGGGAGTTGCGGCCAGTGCAAAAACTGTCGATTAATAGCTAATCTCGCTCATCCCGATGTTTCTCTTCTCTCTTCTGCCGGGGACTATTTAAAAATAGACCAGATAAGAAATTTCACCAGATGGCTCAACTTTAAGCCAGTAGAGGGTAAAATAAAAGTGGGGATAATAAAAGAAGCAGAAAAGCTAACCGAAGAAGCAGCAAATTGTCTCTTAAAAACCCTGGAAGAACCTCCCGGGGAAAGCGTGATAATCTTGATTACTTCTCAACGTGCCTCTCTTTTACCCACTATAATTTCTCGCTGCCAGTTGATAGAGTTTTCTCCTCTCTCTTATTCTGAAATTTATCGCCATCTGGTAGAAGAGAAAGGATGGGAAGAGGAAGAAGCCCGAAAAGTAGCTTCCCTCTCCCCAGGTAGCTGGGCAAAAGCAGAAGAAATCAAGAAAGGTAAAGGTAATTTAGAGGATAAATTCTGGGAATTGTGGAACAAATTAAAAGACCAAAGCCACCCTCTTCTCATGGGTTCCTGGTTTTACGATAACCAAGAGCAGCTACCTCTTATTATAACTTTCCTGGAACAGTATTTAAGAGACTTGTGGGTGTGGAAGGTAACAGAGGGGCAGTACGCCGATTTACTTTTTTTCGAAAAAGAAAAAGTGGAGGAAGAAGCAGAAAGACAGGAAGCGGAAACCTGGAAAAGGTTAATAATCTTAGTGGATAATTTGATATCTGATATTTCTGGTAATTTAAACCGGGATATAGCTTTATGTAGATTTCTTTTTTCGTGGAGAGGTGAATGTAATCATGCCTCAAGTAGTAGGAATTAAATTTGAGAATAATCCTAAAATTTATCACTTTGAAACTCGAGGTTTAGACCTCCATCTAGGAGATAAATGTGTGGTAGAAACCGCTATGGGTCTAGAGATAGGCACTGTAGCAAAGGGGGCTTTCTTTGCTCCTCCCGATAATTTTAAGCCAGTGATTCGCAAAGCTCAAAAAATAGACTTAGACCAGGCTGAGGCTAATCGAGAAAAAGAAAGGGTGGCCTTCCAGAAAGCCCAGGACCTTGTCGCTCAATATCAAATCCCTATGAAGCTTCTGCGAGTTCATTATACTTTAGACCGGGGTAAGCTTACTTTTTATTTTGGCTCGGAAGAAAGAGTTGATTTTCGGCAACTGGTCAAGGAATTAGCCGCTATCTTCCGTACCCGGATTGAACTGCGACAGGTAGGAGTAAGAGATGAGGCTCGAATGATGGGAGGATGCGGAATGTGCGGAAGAGAGCTGTGTTGCAGTACTTTTCTAACCAATTTTGATCCTATCTCCATTAAAATGGCCAAGGACCAAAATTTAGTTCTCAACTCAGCTAAAATTTCTGGAATTTGCGGTCGTCTTATGTGTTGCCTGGCCTTCGAATATCCCCTGTATCGGCGGCTCATCCACCGATTCCCTAAAAAAGGCAGCAAAATAGTTACTCCTTTAGGACTGGCAAAAATTTTGGAAGTGGATATTTTTAAAGATAGCATTTCCTTAGAATTGGATAGCGGGAAGAAAGTTCGAATTACTGAAGAAGAATATCATCGCTATTTTTTATAGAGGGGAACTTTTTAATGTTTCCAGAATATTTGGGAGATAGAAGGTGATGTAAATGGATAAGGCTGAAGCCCAGGTTTGGTATCAAGGATTAACTCTGGAAGAAGAGAAGTTGTGGTTTGAAGGGAAGGTTAAAAGTTGCGAAAATGGGCTTCTTCGTTTTGCCTATCATTTGAGTGGCAATATGGATAAAGCCCGGGACCTGGTGCAAGAAGCTTTTTTGCGAGCCTACCAGTATCGACGCAGCTATAATAATAATTATTCTTTTGAAAGCTGGATATCCACTATCTTGCTTAACGTTTACCGCCAGCGTCTCAAAAAAGAGAAATTTTTTAAAATATTCCACCCTGTAAAAGAACGAGAAGACGGAGAAGAAACCGAAGTATGGGATTTTCTGGAATCCAGTGAAGAAGGGCCAGAAGAAAGAACTCTAAAAAGAGAGGTTCTTAATTTCCTGCAAAAAGCCATTGAGGAGCTTCCCTCTCAGATGAGGGAAGTAATAATACTCTGTGACGTAATGAACTACTCTTATGAGGAAGCCAGCGAAATCATCGGTTGCCCCTTGGGGACAGTTCGCTCCCGACTTCATAGAGCTCGAAAGAAAGTTAGAGAGTTAGTAGAAGAGAGCTACGGGGAGGATTTTCTCTCCGCCTGGGAGTAAAAATATGAACTGCGAAAGAACAAAGAAAATGCTTTCTGCTTACCTGGATAAGGAATTAAACGCCGAGGAGTACAGGTTACTAAAGGAGCACCTGATGTGCTGTCCCGGGTGTCAGAAAGAATTAAACCAGCTGCGGGCTCTGAAGAACTTGACGAGATGTCTGGATGATAATTTTAATTACCACTGTGATATTAAACTCGATTGGGAAAACATCGAAAAAAAAACCAAGCTACTAACAAAGAAAAAAGTGGTTTGCTTTTCTTTAGCTGCTATCATAGCGGTGTTAGTTTTATTCTTGACCTTCTCTCAAGAGTGGGCTAAGTGGGAAGTTGAGGTTATACATCCCGAGGCTTTGGTAGACCTTCACCAGAGTTTAAGTGGTAACCAATTAGACGTATCTACCAAAAAAGAAGCTAATTTTATCGGGACTTTGGAGCTGGTCTCCGGTGGTAAGTAGTGAGAAGGCCTGTTTTCTCGTTTTTCATAGAACTTAGTTCTTTTATTGTAGTATTTTGTGTGACTTTTTCCTCCTCCCTCATCGCCCAGGCAGAAATAGTCAGTCCCGAAGAAGCTCTGTCTTTTTTAAAGGAGATGGCCAGAAAGTCTACCGACCGTGATTACTGGGGAATCTGGTCTAATCAAGATTATTTTTCAGGAAGAAAAGATTTCTACGAAGTGGTTCATCTGAGATATATTGGTCTGGCGTGGAGGAACTTAAACGAGGAGAATCTGGTCGCTGTCAAAAAGGGCCACTATCGTTATGTGGTGGATATGGCAAGTGGAGAGGTTAGAGGAATTTACCCTCTTTATAACCTTCCTTTCCTTCCTCCCCCCCCGGATGACTTAGAGCTACTTTTAGAAAACTATTTATTAGATTTACAAGATAGAGAAGGACGAGTGATTTCTCGCTACACAGGCAAGATTGTACGTTCCTTTTCAGTAGATGAAAAAGGTTTATTAGCTTCTCAGGCTTTTTACACTCTGGAAGGAGAATTAAAAGAGCAAGGAGAGTTTGTGTACCGGGATTATTCCCCTGATTATACTCAGTTAGTAAAATATGCAGAGGCCATGAAAAAACCTTCCGATGTTAACGTTCCTACTATCTCTGTTGATGGTAAAAAATTGTTCCAGCCTTCTCTGTTGCCCCCTGGTTTTAATCTAAAACAGGTTTATCTGGTGAAAAATCAGGGGCGAGATTGGTATCAGATGGTTTATAGTGATGGTCTGGAGCACTTTTCTCTCTGGCAAAGTGTCTATCCCTGGACGCCGTCCGGGGAGAAAAAGACCAGAAAAATATCCTGCAGAAAGGAGGATGATATAGTTACCTTAATGGGAGAAAAAGGCGGATTTTATTTAGCTTTGATGGGAAATTTTGATTTAGAGATGATTACGCAGATTTTCAATTCTATTACCTGGAAAGGAGGTAATTAGCTATGCGATTTAGAAAAACCAGGCTTTTAAGTTTCTGGATGGTAGTTTTGTTAGTCTCTTTGATGGGGACAGCAGCCTCAGCAGTTACTTCACTACCTGAGAATACTAACATCGTAGCTGATATTGTAGAAAAGTCAAGTCCAGCGGTAGTTAACATAGATACTCTCAAAATAGCCACCTATCGTTCCCCTCTCACTCCTTTTTTTAATGATCCCCTTTTCCGGCGATTTTTTGAAGACATTATACCCGAGGAGAGGCAAATCCCGATCAAAGGATTAGGTACCGGATTCGTCTTTCGTCCCGACGGATATATTTTAACTAATGAGCATGTAGTAAGTGAAGCAGAAGAAATAAAAGTCACTTTTTTAGATGGGAGAGAGTTTGAAGGAAAAGTTATCGGCTCCGATTCTCTCACCGATATTGCAGTAGTAAAAATTGACGCCCAGGACCTTCCTACTATTCCCCTGGGTGACTCTGATGCTGCTCGGGTAGGAGAATGGGTAATTGCCATCGGCAACCCTTATGGACTTTCTCACACAGTTACGGTAGGGGTTTTGAGCGCCAAAGGAAGACCTATCACCGCTGGAGATGCGGGTCAGGTATACGAGAACTTTTTGCAAACCGATGCGGCTATTAACCCGGGAAATAGTGGAGGACCTCTTATTAACTTAGAAGGAGAGGCCATTGGAATAAATACCGCTATCCTTCCCTACGCCCAGGGTATTGGATTTGCTATCCCCATAAATATGGCTAAATCTATTCTGGACCAGCTCATCACTGAAGGAAGAGTGGTGAGAGCCTGGTTAGGGGTAGTGATTCAAAACCTCACTCCTGAAATGGCTGAGAAATTTGGTTTAGAAGAAGCAAAAGGGGCATTGGTGGCTGACATTTCCCCTGATGGACCGGCAGAGGAAGCAGGCATCAAAAGAGGCGATGTAATTTTAAAGGTAGACGGAGTAGAAATTCCTGATATAAACACTCTCCAGCAAACCATCCGCTCTCATCGTCCAGGAGATGTGGTAGATATTGAAATCTGGAGAGATGGAAAAATTATCACTGTAAAAGCAACCTTAGGAGAGTTAGAAGGTGCTCCTGCACTGCCAGTTCTTGAGAAAATAGATCTGGGGATGGAAGTAGATGAAATTACTCCTGAGCTCGCCGATCGGTATGCTTTGCGAGAGAAAAGTGGAGTGGTAATAGTAGGAGTAAAAGCTGGTGGTCCTGCTGATGATGCTGGTCTGCGACCCGGAGATGTGATTCTGGAAGTCAACCGAAAAGAAATCAAAAATTTAGGAGACTGGGAAGCTGCAGTGAGTGAAGTGGAGCCCGGAGAAACTATTCTTTTGCTTATCAGTAGAGCAGGACAGACCTATTTTGTTCCTCTGAAAGCCGAAGAACCACAGTCTTAGAATTTATGACCACAGAAAAGGAGTGGGGGAAATTATACTTTTGCCCCACTCCTTTGGGTAATCTGCAGGATATTACTCTGCGCACTCTTGAGGTGTTAGAGACTGTTGATTTTATCGCCTGTGAAGACACCCGGGTTACTCTGAAAATACTCAATCATTACCATATCCAGAAACCTCTCTTTAGTTATCATTCCCACAACTTAAGGGAGGTTAGCTCCCGGATAGTGAACTTACTTAAAGAGGGCAAAAATATAGCTCTGGTTTCCGACGCTGGAATGCCGGGAATTCAGGACCCGGGAATGGAACTGATTAACCTTCTGGAAAAAGAGGGACTGAGCTATGAAGTTCTTCCCGGACCTTCTGCTCTCGTGGTAGCGGTGGTCTATTCGGGATTTGCCTTTTCTGGCTTTACTTTTCTGGGATTTTTACCCCGCAAAAAAAAAGAGAGAAGAAAAATTTTAGAGCAATTTCTTCACCTTCCTTCCACTCTTGTAATTTACGAATCTCCTCATCGAGTAGTATCTACTTTAGAAGAAATCAAGGAAATAGCAGGAAGCGAGAGAAGAGTTGTTTTTTTGCGGGAGTTGACTAAAATTCACCAGGAGCTACAAAGAGGAAAACTGGGAGAAATTCTCGAGCTTCTATCTCAGCGGGAAAGAATAAAGGGAGAGGTAATACTGGTGATAGAGGGAGAGAAAAAGGGGAAGGAAATACCACCGGAGGCGGAAAAGCTGCTCGAGGTTCTTTCCCAGCAAGGCCTCTCCCCCCAGGAGATGCTGGAAGTGACCAGTGAGGTGTTTTCAGTAAGCAAAAATAAGCTGAAAGAGGTGTGGAGAAAAGGAAAGCCGAGTTGATTTTGAGGAGAAAAACTGCTTTAATTACCAGTGGTATAAATTTGACTCCTGAGTGAGGAGGTAGTAATTCTGAAAAGGGGAAAGCGGGAAGGAGCAGAAATAATACTTTTTTTAGTAGCTTTTTCCTCTGTTTTTTTTCTAATTGGTATAGTGGTCGTTCTCTTCGGGGAAGGGTGGCCAGTTTTTGCTCATGTTTCTCTTTCTCAGTTTCTATTAGGTAAAAGATGGTATCCCACCTCTTCTCCTCCCCAATTTGGAGCATTACCTCTTATTTTAGGGTCTCTTCTGGTTACCGGTGGAGGATTGCTCTTTGCTGTTCCTTTAGGACTTTTTGCTGGTATATTTTTAGCCGAGGTCTGTCCTCCCCGGGGAAGGGAAGTTTTAAAGCCAATTGTTGAGTTACTGGCTGATATCCCCTCTGTGATCTATGGTTTTTTTGGAGTGGTAGTTATTGCTCCTTTAATTCGCAACTTCCTTTCCCTTTCCACCGGTCTTACTGCTTTCACTGCTTCTTTGATTTTAGGTATAATGGCTGTGCCTTCCATAGTCAGTGTGATAGAAGATGCTATTACCTCAATTCCTCGCAGCTACCGGGAAGCATCGCTGGCCCTGGGAGCAACTCACTGGGAAACCTTGCACCGAGTGGTGCTGCCTGCGGCTTCTTCGGGAATTGGAGCAGCAATAATTTTAGGGGCAGGAAGAATTATAGGAGAAACCATGGCAGTGTTAATGGTAGCAGGAGGGGCTCCGGTTATACCCCGAAGTTTTTTCCAGCCCGTCCGTACTTTAACTGCCACCATTGCTGTGGAAATGGGTGAGGCTTCAGTGGGCAGTCCTCATTATCACGCTCTTTTCAGTTTAGCCATAATTCTTTTTCTTTTTACTCTCATTCTTAATATTTTAGTGGAAAATTTAATTCCGGAAGGCAGAAGAAGAGTTAGATGATAGAAGAAAATAATTTGAAAAGAAGATATTTAGTTCAAAATATCTGGTTTACCATATTCTGGTTATCCATGATTTTAATTGCCGTAGTCTTAGGTTCAATCTTATATTTTATATTCTCCCGGGGAGTAAAGGTGATCAACTGGGAATTTTTAACTGCTGCCCCTCGCCGGGGTATGACCGAAGGTGGAATTTTTCCTGCCATTGTGGGGACTCTCTACTTAGTATTAGGTAGTATCGTGGTGTCCCTCCCCTTAGGTGTTTTTTCTGCCATTTACTTAACAGAATATGCCTCTCCCCGTCATCCAGCGCTGAGAGCTATCCGTACTGCCATTCACTGCCTGGCCGGAGTGCCTTCGGTAGTCTTTGGTTTGTTTGGTCTCGCGGTTTTTGTTAAAATCTTTGGCTTTGGTGTTTCTGTCCTTTCTGGTTCTCTCACTCTGGGTATCATGTCCCTTCCTGTGGTCATAACCTCAGTTGAGGAAGCTCTAAAAGCAGTCCCTCTTTCTTTTCGAGAAGCATCTCTTGCTCTGGGAGCTAACAAATGGACCACCATCTGGCGAGTGGTTTTGCCCAGTTCCCTGCCGGGAATCCTTACCGGCTTAATTCTCTCTATAGGTAGAGTAGCGGGGGAAACTGCCCCCATTATGTTTACCGCTGCTGTGTTTTATACTCGAGGGCTACCTCAGTCTCCTTTTGATCCGGTCATGGCCCTTCCTTATCACATTTACGGGTTGATAACTGAAGGTACAAGACCAGATAAACAGATTCCCTTAGCTTATGGAACAGCGGTGGTTTTAATTTTGCTGGTTATAGCTGTTGATTTTATCGCTATTTACTGGCGAGGAAGGGCCAGACGCTCCAGGAAGTGGTGAAAAATGGAAGAGATTAAACTGCGCATTAAAGATTTAAGCGTGTTTTTTGGAAAGAAACAAGTACTTCATCAGGTCAATCTAAATATTCCAGCAAACAAAGTTACTGCCATCATCGGTCCTTCAGGTTGTGGTAAGTCTACACTGTTGCGCAGCATCAATCGAATGAATGACTTTTTTGAAGATGTGAGGATAGAGGGAGAAATTATCTTTGACGGGAACAATATCTATGCCGAAGGTGTGGACCCGGTGACGGTGAGAAGGCGCATCGGTATGGTTTTTCAGACGCCTAATCCCTTTCCTAAGAGCATTTTCGAAAATGTAGCGTATGGCCTGCGAATTCAGGGGTGGAAAAATAAAAAGGCTATTGAAGAGCAGGTAGTGAAAAGCCTGCAGGCGGCAGCCTTATGGGATGAGGTAAAAGATAGGCTTCACTCTTCGGCTTTCGATCTTTCTGGAGGCCAGCAGCAACGCCTTTGCATTGCTCGAGCGATAGCGGTAGAACCAGAAATCCTGCTTATGGATGAACCGGCTTCAGCATTAGACCCTATTGCTACTGCTCGAGTAGAAGAATTAATTCGAAGTTTAATTAAAAAGTACACCATCGTCTTGGTAACTCATAATATGCAAGAAGCAGCTCGTGCTTCAGATTATACCGCTTTTCTCCTTTTGGGAAAGCTCATAGAATTTGGCCCCACCAATCAAATCTTCACCAATCCTCAAAAGAAAGAAACCGAAGATTACCTTACCGGAAGGTTTGGCTGATGTGGAGGAACTGAAAGAAGTAAAGTGAGATAACATAAAGGTATGGTTCTCTCGGGTTAAGGAGGTTCTCGGACTATGCAAATTTTTTCCTTGATAATTAAAGGGGGATACGTTATGTATCCCATTATTCTCTGCTCCATAATCTCTCTGGCTATATTCTTAGAAAGATGGTATGT
>JAKPIQ010000067.1 GCA_029549715.1 Candidatus Atribacteria bacterium
GGAAACTGCTAAGGCAAAAAATTTTTGGTGGAAAAGACACCCTCACCCTCTCCCGAGGAGGGTGAGGGAAAAGTTCGGGAATGACAGAAAGGGACAGAATCCCCAGGGTCAATCGCGAGGGCTGAGGGAGGCTTTTTCTTCCTCAGTGGTCTTTATCTTTTTATTCTCTCTAACTTTTTTGCTTTTTGGGGGGTTCATAAGGGGGGTATTTTCTCTCCCCTTATTGCTCTGTGGCAATCTCACCTTTCTTTGCCAAGGGGATTCAAAAAGCAGATCGCCACGCACAGAGAAAGACTTTGTCTTTCTCTGTGGTCCTTGTCTTTTATGTTTGTTTTGGGGTTTTTCGCTTTTTGGGGGTTATGAGGGGGTTTACCCCCTCATAGTTCTTATCTGTTTTGCCTTTAAAGCTTACGCCGTAGGCTGTCTGCTCCTCGCGATGACGGGAAAAAAGTCGAGGGAGAGGAAAGGAGAAAAAGCTATATTTACATAGTTTATTTGGCAATTTGTTTTACACAAATAAGTGGTGTATAATGATGGTGTATATTATTATGTTTTAGAGGTGTGCTATGGATAGATTCACAGTATCTATCGACTCTGAGCTTCTCAGCGAGGCAATGCGGCTCTCGGGTAAGAAGCACAAACGAGAGGTAATTGAACTTGCTCTATGTGAGCTAATAAAGAAACATCAACTAATTGAGCTACGAGACCTGGCCGGGTCGGGCTTAGTGGACTGGACTCCGGAGGATTTTGCTTCCTGGAGAGAAGCGGAAAAAGAGGAAGGAAATGAGTGAGACACAGCGCCGAGGGGTGTTTCTGGATACCTCGGTGTGGATTCATTATTTTCGGCCCTGGGGAGATGAAGTTATCAAAACTGAAGTAAAGCGCGCCCTTTTAGCTGAGCAAGTTTTTACCTGTTGGGTAGTGAAAACAGAGCTTTTGGTGGGGGCAAAGGACGAGGAGGCTTTCACTCGTTTGAGTTCTCTCCTTGAAGCTCTGGAAGAAATTCCCCTCACCCCGGAGGTGTGGTTAGAGGCGGCACGACTTGGCTATAACCTGCGTCGTCGAGGGCTGACCGTTCCCCTTCCGGATTTGCTGGTTGCTCAGGCTGCCGCAGGAGAGGAACTCCAGCTCTGGCACGCTGATGAGCACTTTGAGCATATCAAGGAAGTGATACCACTCCAAACCAGACCTTTTGTAAAATAGGACGTCAGCCGTCATCATGCGCCGGGGTGGTCATCGCAAACCTGCATTTTCCCTGACGTGGCAACCTCTCCCCCAAGGCATCATCGCACACATCTGCAAACCATCATTGCAAGCTCGTCGCATCAATGTGTGACAATTTTGTTTTTATTCGTTACGTCAATCGGGAATCCCCCTTATAGTCGATTCACCCTCACCTTACCCTCTCCCGTCAAGGGAGAGGGAAAAAATTGAGTTTCCCTTCTTTTTTTCTCCCACCTCTTGCGGGAGGGATAAAGGGAGGGGGAGGTTTTTTAGCAAAGAGATTTTTGAGGGGTTCATAAGGGGGAATTCTTTCCCCCTTATGAACCTTCAAAATGCTTTTCCTCAAAAAACCCCCTTCCTTACCCACCCTGCCAAATCACTGATTTGGCAGGGAACCCGGGCACTCCCTCCCTCCAGGGGAGGGAGAAGGAAATAGAAAAAACTCCCTCAGTAAAAACCTTTGGATTCCCAACTACTGATTTCAGGCATGACGGGGAGCGTAATTCCTTTAGAGAATAAATAAGAGATCGCCGCGCAAACGAGGGAGACACTCGCGATGGCGCCTCAGGTTTTGTGAGCTAACATTATGAGTTCCTCAATCATAGTATCTGGCCCCTTCGTCTAACATTATCAGATAATTTTCTACCGGCACATAATTTGTTACTGTATTACCTGAGCCCAGGGCATATCTATAGGG
>JAKPIQ010000068.1 GCA_029549715.1 Candidatus Atribacteria bacterium
GTAGCTATATCCTGTTTATAAAAACTATCCTGTCTTTTTTTCTTCCAAAACAACCCAACCCTCTTTAATGGCCCTGATAGCCCGGATTAGGTGAAGCTCAAACATCATCTCATCGCCTTCAAATTCCCGCCGGATTTCTTCCTCTATTTGAGTGAGCTCAGCGGCGGGCAAGCCACTTTCTCTTTTAATCTTTTCTAAATCGAACATTTCCATCTTTTAATCTCCCTAAACCTCTGGAGGAGCCAAGATCTCAATCATCTTGAGCCCCTGTTTAGCATTGACGTAATTTACCAAAAATCGGGTGCTACGCTTGACTAAATGCTTAAAATTCCAACTAACCAAGATATCTGCATTACCAAATACTGCTGCAGCTACATGGAGAGCATCTGCAAAGTACCTCGATGGTACCACTCCTTCTTCGACATAGAGCTTTGCCAGGTTTCTCATCTCATCGGTTAGATTAAGAACCATAAAATTTTGGGTAAGGGCAAGCAACTTTTCTCTCAGGTTGGAATGTGCTTGGCCAAGCTCCTCAATAGTTAGCTCAGAGCAAAGTTTTTCGTGTCCTTCCAGTACTAGCCAGAAATCCTTCGTCATCTGCATCCGCTCTGGTGTTCTTTCATCATAATATGCGCTGAAAACAGAAGTATCCAGGTAAAGTTTCATCCCTTCCCGCTTTAACTCCCTTCATAGGCTACCTGATAACACTCTCGATATTCACCAGTTCAGCTTTATTTTATCACAATCCATTCAGCCATTGCATATATTATTGCTCTTCTCTATCATCCCTGCATGGCTCAGAATTACAGGGGCTAAATCTACTTATCGCTCCCTCTTTTGCTGCCGCAATGACACTCCGTCTCCATCATTCCTGAGTGTTTCTATCGACTATGAGGGGGCAAGCCCCCTCATAACCCCCAAAAAAATCAAAAGAAGAAGCAAAAACTTAAAAACCCAAGATTACTGAGGGGAAAAGCACCCTCGGTGGGAGAAACATTTTCCTCCTATAACCCCCTCACTGTTTTTTCAAACAGTCTCGTTTGCGGTTGACAGATAAAGAGAATTACTCAAAAGTAGATTATCCTTTTTTAAATGCATTTCTGCATTGGCCAGTATGTTTAAAACGCCTCATTAGGGTATAATAAAATAAGAGGTAGAAAAAATGGATATTGAAGAAATTAAGAAGAAAATTATTCCTGTTCTCCAGCGCTATCAAGTTCGAAAAGCCAGTATTTTCGGGTCTATTGTTCGGGGAGAAGATACTCCGGAAAGTGACATTGATATTCTGGTGGAGCTGAATGATAATCTGAGCTTGTTAGACTTTGTTTCATTAAAACTGGAATTAGAAGAAGCTCTTCAGAAAAGAGTAGACCTGGTGGAGAAAAAAACTTTAAAAGAAACAATAAAGGACGAAATTCTATCTCAAGAGGTTCAAGTGTGGTAAGAAGAAATCCCGGGCTTTACTTGAAGGATATTTTGTCAAGCATCAATGCTATTGATGAATATACCCGTAATATGAGCGAAGCTGACTTCTATCAAAATGGCCACATTTAGGACGCAGTTATAAGAAGGTTAGAAATTATTGGGGAAGCAGCAAAAAGTCTGGAGGAGGAATTTCGCCAGCGTTACCCCGAACTCCCCTGGAAAAGCATGGCAGGAATGAGGGATGTATTGATTCATCAATACTTTGGAGTCGATTTACATCGGGTATGGCTCACTATTAAGGATGATTTACCCGCTATTAAGCAAAAGATTATGGAAATAAATTCATCATTATAGGTAGGCACAACCTCCTTATAGCCGAATCATGAGGGACAGCTCCCCCTCATAATCTCCTTTTTCCCCCTTATCAACCCCTTTCTTTTTCCCCTCCCTCACCAACCCTGCCAAATCATTGATTTGGCAGGGAACCCGGGCGCTTCCTCCCGCGAGAGGTGGGAGGAAAAAATAGGGAAAAAATTAGATTCCCGATTAAAGCGCTCGGGAATGACAGAAAAGGAAACCTTGAGGGGAGAGGGTTAGGGTGAGGGTGTTTTTTCTCAAAAATCATATTTCCTCAAGCTCTTTTTCTTCCCCCTCTCTCTAACTCCCTCCAGGAGCGGGAGGAGAAAGAAGGAGAACTCTCTCCAGGTGGGAGGAGAATTAGGGGAAAAATCCACGAGGGACGGGAGAAAAAGGGGGCAGGCTACCTTTTCCTGGGAGTGGTAGGTGTTTAGTTTTGTCGTTCCATCTAACTCTCTTTACGGAAAAACCTTATAAATATCTTTTCTACTCTTCACCCTGTAAAAGATGACCCTGTTCTCCGCTCCTAACTTGCATCCTACTCTATAATCACCTACTCTTATCCGATAATAATCACTGTATCCTCGCATCTTTTTTATATCCCCTACATCAAAGATATTATCGAGTTCAGGAATCTCCTCGAAAACCAATTTCTCGATACGCTCCCGATAAACTGGTGGTAGATTGGCTAAATCCCTTAAGAATGTCTTTTTATAAAAGCAGGTTATCATTCAATCCTTTTTTAAGGTGTCATAGTATTTTTTTGCTGCGTCTGAGGATAGAACCTCCTCATCCTCAACTTCCTCCATATACTTGCCAAGACCAAAGTTTTCCAGAATTTCCTCTATCTTCTCAAATGTCTCTATATCTATCAAAACTGCTTTTTTACGATTATCGTCGGTCACCACATATTCCTTTTTTATTTCTCGCATTGTTCAGCACCTCCGTTTCTAACCGTAGCTAATAAGGCTCTAACCTCATAACCCATTCAGCATAATAAACCTAAAGGTATTTTAGAAAGAAAGCCAAAACAATAAATAACCCCCAATAAAGATTATAGCCATCTATAAAAACCTGTCAAACGACAGCTTACGATAGACTACAAGGTGAAAATAACTCCATATCACCCCTCTTTAGCATCATTCCTGAACTTTTCTTTCCTTCTCCCTTCTAGGGAGAGGGTTAGGGTGAGGGTGATTTCTCTTCCGGAAAGAGGTCAAGGTGAGGGTGTCTTTCCCTATCATCGTGAGAACCGACCGATAGCGATCTCACCCCCTCTTGTCTTTGCGAGGAGGAAGCTGCGAGGAGGAAGCTCTGAGGCAATCTCTCTTTTTTGAGTCCCAAAATACTAAAAGGCAAATTACATTGTGCTAAAAGCTCGGGATTGCCACGGACGGCCTACGGCGTAAGATTAAAAAATAGAAAACTTAAAAGACAAAAGCTAACTGAGGGAGAGAAAGCCTCCCTCAGCGGAACTACGAGGCTCGCAATGACCAAATGGAGGGGATTGCCACGGGAAACGATAAAACGACCCTCGCGATGACTGCTCAGAGGCCAGAAGCCTTTGGCCCTTTTTTCTTTCCCTCACCCTTCTAGGGAGAGGGTGTCTTTTTCTCAAAAATCCCCTATTTCTTGAGGAGTGGATGCCTCGTTCCTTTTTTATTCTTTAATGTTATAATTATTCTGGTAAATAACTTAGAAGAGAGTGAGTTTTTAACCTGTTCTAACAACTTCTTACAGAAGTAGCTATGCACAAGGCAAAATACTTGAAGATGTCACGTTCTTTATAGAGATTCCTTCTTATCCTGGTGTATTAGCAAACGAAAATTTGGGATGAGTATCGTGGTGTATTAAGATAGGGAGTTATAGGGGGGGACAAAAACCTCTATAATTCCCTGAAGAAATAAAAAACATATAAAAAACCGCTGAGGTAGAAAGTGTCTCCTTCAGCATAAGAGGGAAATCCACCATTACCCTTTAGAGGAAGCATCTTCTTTAGGGAACTTTATGCTACAATCAGCAAAAAGGTGAAAGTTTAAAGTGAGTGTATTATGAAAGTAATCTGGACTCGGCATGCAAAGGAGCGGCAAAAGGAATGGGAAAGGATTATGGGGATTAGCTGTGAACAAGTGGAGAATACGTTAAAAAATCCGGAGCAAATTGTAGCTGGTTATCGTGATGCTCTGGTAGCACAAACGAGATGGAAAGATGGCCTTTTGCGTGTACCCTTTGTCGAGACAGAAGAGGGGCGAAAAATAGTGACCATTTATTGGACGAGCAAGGTAGAGAAATACTGGGAGGTGAGAAAAAGTGCGGGTTCGATATGACCCTGAGTCAGACGTGCTGATACTGGTTCTTAGAGAAAACCCACCGGTAGATGCAGTGGAGGAGCAGGGTGGAGTGATTGTGAGTTATGGAGAAGATGGCGAGCCAGTTAGTGTAGAGTTTCTTGCCGCTGCCGCCAGAAATTTGATCCCAGCAGATGGATTGAGTGTAACCTTAGAGAGCAAATCTCATAGCAGTCTATAACATAATTATATGGGGGAGTGCCCCTTTATAATCCCCCAAAAAAACAAAGAACATAAAAACGCAAAAGACTACTGAGAAAGAAAAAACAGAACTATAAGGGGGTAAAAACCCCCTTATAACCCCCAGAAAAGATTGAAAGAGAAACAAAAAACGTAAGGAACAAAGACTACTGAGGAAGGAAAAGCGTCTTCCTCAGTATAAGGGGGTAAAAACCCCCTTATAACCCCCAGAAAAGATTGAAAGACAAAAGATAAAACGCAAAAACTACTGAGGAAAAATGACTGAGGAAGAAAAAACCTTCCTCAGTGGGGCAGCGCCCCCTCATAACCCCGAGAAAAACATAAAGACAAAATATGAAAAAACAAATACAACACGGAGGAAAAGACCTCCGTGTCCGTCATTCCTGAATGCCTCTATTACCCTCATCCGTCACCCCTGAATGGTTCTATCAGTTGCTCGCCGTCATTCCTGAATGTTTCTATCAGGAATCTAAATTATTTAAGGACAAGAACCTTTAGATTCCCGATTAAAAATTTCGGGAATGACAAAAGGAGAGTGTCATTCCTGAGTGTATTTATCAGGAATCTAAATTACCTAAGGACAAAAGTCTTTAGATTCCCGATTAAAGATTTCGGGAATGACAGATGAGAAAGGTCGTCACCCCTGAATGCCTCTATCAGGGGTCCACAGTATTTAAAGGGTAAAAACCTCTGGATTCCCGGCTATGGTTTGGGAATGGCGAGAGAACTAAAGGAGAAACTAATCCCCCCTACCACCTCCTGAAAAAACTAAAAGAAAACGACAAATATAAAAACACAAAAACTGCTGAAGGGGAAACCTCCCCTCAGTAAAAACCTTTTAAAAAAATCCATCCTCATTGAACTGTTTCTGACTCCTGCTTGGTGGTGATAGATTCTGACTGCCAGCTAGCGATAGAGATGCCACCGCTCCCTGTAGAAGAAAGCACATCAGCTGGAAAAGGTGTAGCTTCTATCACCGATGTATTATAGCTAATTACAGTTTCGTTTGGAGAGACTCCAAAAGATGAAAATTCCTTACACACAACCGCTCCCTCCACGCTTCCACTATTAGAAAGAGTTACCTTAGCATTGGGGGCATAAACCACTCCACGCACCTCAGCGCTGTTAGAACCCTCCTTAATAGTTATCTCCTTATCTCCTCCAGTGATAAGATTTCCCTTGAGAACAGCACTGCCACCTATGACAACCTTTGCATTATTTACCACTACTGTCCCATTAATTTTAACATTGCCCAATAACTTAAAATCTCCTGTCCCTCCATAATAAAGCGTTACCTGAGCGGGGTCTCCCTCTCCACTTGTTCCATAGTTAAGGGTGCTGTCTCCTGTTCCCATAGTGAAACCATTTTTAACATAAAGCTTTAATTTACCCGAACCCTGAAGGATAATGTGTCCCTGATTCAGATTAAAGTTCTTAACCAGAATTATTCGCTCCTTATTTTCTTCCCCTGTATTGATATATAATTTAGTATTACCATTAACAGTAATAGATTCATAATAACCATTTTCGTTAATTGTTGCAGGATTTGTAATCTCGAGATTACCCCGCTCATCTAAACCAGTTGGATAATCCGGAAACTCTGGCGAGGGATATACTATCTCTTCCTCTTCCTCAAGCGTCTTGACGTCTCTAGTAATATACTTTTTCGGATTATTCTCTGGAATTGTAACTACATAATCCGAGTTTACCCCCGGACCAAGATGATTTGCCCCTGGGCCAACATACAAATCCCCATCAATTTGTGCCCCCCAGGATAAGTTAACACTCCCTGGGTCGTCAGCATTTGTCGCCACATCACCCTTAATATGGGGAGAGCCGCTTATCTCACCATTATCAAGGACTCCCATATTAATTTTTCCATCAGCAAATAGAGCATTATTGAAAGTCAGTACAGACGATTTTACTGCTATGGTGACCTTTTCTATTATCTCTTCTCTCCCTGCAATTTCAACTTTACCATAACCTTCAATTATTCGCTCACCAGAACCCTTATCTGGAGGGATTATAAAGCCGTATTCCCCGACTTTATCACTCAAGGAAGATGTAGGAAAAGGTAAATAACTGGGCGAAGGTGAAGAACTGGGCCAGGGAGTGGGAAAAGTAGTATCCCAATCCTCTTTTAACTGCTCGATAGCTTTATCCACTCCTGCCTCAGCAAGATATAAAGCCTGGAGTCGGGAAGAGGTAGCTTTGGTTCTCTGAATGCCACCAGTTATAAAACTGGCTACCGCTACCATAATCAACACTACTATTATTATCAAAATCAAAACACTTATTAAAACCGAACCTTTTTCAGTGGACTTTCTCACTGTTTTCCCTCCTCATTCAGCTTTCAAGGTTAGTTACGACAGGTAACCACGGTAGAAAAAGTCTGCTCTTGCTCTCTCCCACCAGCCACTACTATTTTCGCTTCTACCACTATATTTATTTTATTATCATCAACCCTATTAAATTTAACATCGGTAATGTTTTTACTTTCCATTTCCATCACCGGTATTCCATTTCTTTTTACACCCTTTTTCTCTTCATTGTCCTCATACCATTTATAGATAATTTGACCCCCAGATAGCTCCAGTGTATGATTAGAATCAAGAATCTCACATTTTTTAGCATTTCTGATATCCTGACTCACGCGAAGGAAAAAGAGATTGACTTCTTCTACTATTTCTTCTTTAGTATCTGCAGCGTAAGTTTCCCGGTTAGCAAAAATTAAAAACTCATACACTGCCCCCACGATAACCCCCATAATAGCTATCGCTATCACTACCTCAATTAAAGTCATCCCCCGCTCTCTATAAGAAGCACCCTTATGGGGTTGGAGATGGTGTTGGAGAAAGGTAATCATTCAGCCCTCCTTCTAAAAAATAAGTAGCTACCCGATAACTTCGCTCATTTGGATCATCTTCAGGTAGCTCATTTGGATCATCTTTAGGTAGCTCTTTAGGTAGCTCTTTCCACTTAATCTCTACTACCACTTCCATTCCCTCCTCATCCTGTGGATTAGGTGAGGGTGAAGGTTGCAGCTTTATTATTTTAGACAAATCTCTAACCTGAGGAAGATTATCAAGAGAGGGAGGGGGGGTGAAGAAGAAAATAAGGGATAAGCATAAAAGTCAGGAAGACTAACAACAATCCCCTCCTCAGGAACATACTCTCCTAAGTCTGAGAACAGGTTTCCCAATTCGGAATAAGGTATGCTCCTCAATTGCTCCATCACATCTTGGGCTAAGCTGGCAGCCATGAGCACGTTTTCATTGTTTTCTTCTGCTCTAATTGTGTAATATAAAAGAGAACCGATAGCACCAAGCACCAACCCGGCAACAGCCACCAGGAATATAATCTCAATAATCGTAAACCCGGAAGAAGATTTTCCCATTTTGACAACCCCTCAATAAAATAAGTGCAGATACCAGTTTATTATTCCCTCTCCCCAGAAAAAAGCAATTATTGCTCCTCCAGCCATAAAAGGAGCAAAAGGGATAGGGTCACGTCTCCCTTTTATCTTGAAAACTATTAAAATTATACCTATTATTGCACCTCCGGTAAAGGAGAGCAAAAAGGCAAGAAGTGCCTCCTGCCACCCCAGGAAAAACCCCAGAGCTCCGGCGAGCTTTATGTCTCCCCATCCCATTCCCTCCGGGGAGGCAAGATGGATAAGGAAAAGGATAGAGAAATAAATAACCCCTCCCAGAAGGGCTGAAAAGATAGATTGGCCATAAAATAAAGATATAATGCCCAGGACTACAATTAAAAAAACCAGCCCATCGGGGATTCTTTTCTCCCGCAAATCTACCCAGGAAATAAGAAAGAGAATAACTAAAAAAGCGACAGCCAGAAGCCAATTCCCCACCATAAACATTTACCCTCCTATTACTCCTCTTTTTATTTTCCCTTGCCCTTCAAAGGAGGCTCTCTATATTTCCCCCTTCCTTACCCACCCTGCCAAATCATTGATTTGGCAGGGAACCTGGGCACTCCCTCCCACGAGGGGCGGGAGAAGGAAGAAGGAAAAAACTCCCTCGTGGAGGAAAGAGAAGGAGCACTCCTTCCAAAAGAGGGAAAAAGAAACTCAATATCTTTCTCTCTCTTTTGATTTCTCTTCTCTTTATTGACAAGAGACCTCTACATCTTTTACCCCTCTACTCAAATTCTTTCTTACTCTCCCCATTCTCGATTCCTTTATTTTCCACTCTCCCTTGATTTCCTTCCTTCCCCTCGCCCTTGAAGGGAGAGGATTAGGGTGAGGGTGTTTCTCAAAGTCCGTCATTCCTGAATGTATTTATCGACTATAGGGGGAAACTAATCCCCCTATAACCCCCTAAAAAAATAAAGATAAAAGCAAAAAATGTAAAAGACAAAGAACTAACCGAGGAAGAAAAAGCGTCTTCCTCGGTATAAGGGGGAGAAAAAGATTCCCCATTATGACCCCCAAAAAACTAAAAGACAAAGAATATAAAGAACAAAAGATTACTGAGGGAGAAAAAACCTCCCTCAGTAAAAGCCTTTGGATTCCCGATTGAAGATTTCGGGAATGACAAAAATAGAAGTCCCTCGACTCCTTTTTCTTTCCCTCGCCCTTGAAGGGAGAGGGTTAGGGTGAGGGTGTCTTCTCCTCCAGAAAGAGGTCAAGGTGAGGGTGTCTTTCCTTCCCAGAGTCTCTTTTATCTTTTCTATAACACCTTCTATATTTGTCAAAACATCGTTATTCCAGAATCTCAATATCTGATAGCCCTTTTCCTTTAACCATTTTTCTCTTTCCTGGTCTTTTTCTCTAACTTTTCTTTAGTTATGCTGACCGCCATCAATTTCAATTATCAATTTTCTCTCTAAACTCACAAAATCAACAATGTATGAACCTATGGGCTGCTGCCTTCGAAACTTTACTCCTTCTATTTGTTTATTCTTTAGTTTATTCCAGAGAGCTCTTTCAGCATCTGTTTGCCGCTTACGAAGTCCACGAGCAAAAGCTATTTCTTCTTTGCTTTTCCCCCTCAAACTCCCCTTCTTTCCCCCAATCTCTTTGCCTCACTCCTAAATTCCTGTACCCCATTATCCGGTCAACAATGCGCTTCTGAATGCGATTCAGCCTCTACTACTGCCAGACGTCCAATCTTGATCGCGTTCGCTTCCTTGAGGCCAGAAGCTACAAAGTCATAGTCCTGTCTGGTTATTACTTCATCAAACCCAGGAAGGGCTTGCCCCAGATTGGTTGATACCATTGCTACAAGCCAGTCAGAATAAGGACCAGACACTCGAGCAATAAGTACAACCGGCCGGAGGTTGCCCGTTACAAGATTTGCAAGAGGAAAGCGAAGTAACGCTACTTTTCCAGGTTTCATTACCAGCGTACCTTGAGATCGGCTTCGGTGCAAAGTTCTTCTTCCCCTTCAAGCCCTCGTAATGCCTGGCACAAGGAAAACTGATTCCACCTTCTATTCTCTTCCCAGAGCTCTCTCTGGAGAAGAAAACGTACAAAATCATAGACTTCTGCTCTAAGGTCCTCCGGCAAATTTCGAACGAGTTCTTCTAGCCGATTTTGGGTTTCCATATTTTATATCTCCACTTAAAATGATACCACGAGATAAATCATCATACTATTCAAAAAGGAGAAATGTAAAGACCGGAGACAGAAACATTTGGATTCCCGATAAAAGATTCGGGAATAGAATGACAGAAGGGGTATATAGCGTGGCAACCTCGCTTTTATCCTGTAAAGGGAAAGGGAAGAGAGAGGAAAAACTTCAGAGAGAAAATAGGCTGTGGTTGAACACCGGGGTTGCGATTACAGAGGTGAAAACGATGGACAGTGGGTGTTTGTAGCTCCTCATCAGGTAATGGGCTCGGCAAAACAGTGCAACAGGAAAGAAAAAATAGTATAATAAAAATATGAACAGGTGGAAAGACTGGATAGAACAGAGCCAGAGGGATTTTTCCCGGGCAAAAATAGATTTAGAGAGTAAATATTTTGAATGGGCGTGCTTTACCTCCCAACAAGCTGCAGAAAAAGCCTTAAAAGCGTTGGCTCTGAGACTGGGGCTCCAGATATTTGGACTTTCTTTGACCGAAATTATTGGTATTCTGTCAAAGAAAATAGAAATACCTGATGAACTCCAGAATGGCGCTAATCTTCTCGACCTTTATTACATTACTACCCGTTATCCCAACGGATTTTCTTCTGGCAAACCCGCCGATTACTTTACCGAAAAACAAGCTGAGGAGGCTCTGGATGCGGCACATCGTATCATCAGGTTCTGTGAAAGCCATTTATATAGATAAAAAAGAGACCATAGAGCAACTGCATAAAGTTGCCCGGGACGCCCTCCGGGAATTCCCTGAAATCGAAGAAATACGGCTCTTTGGTTCGCTGGCGAGGAATGAAGAAACAGGTTTAAGCGATGTTGATATACTCATCATTGCCGAGACCGATATAGAAAACCCGATTGAGAGGGCAAAACCGTATTTTTTCTATTTTTCAGAAATGCTTCCCATAGCTTTAGACCTCATTGTGGCAACCAGAAAAGAGCAGGAGACCGTGAAAGAAATCATAGGAGAAAGCGTCATCCTGGCAAAAAGGCCACAATCGTACTAACCAGGCTCCTTTTTAAGTAATTTTTGCTTATGCAATAATCCCCGGGAATTGTAGGAAACGCCTCGGTTGTCTCTTCCTTCGTCATTCCCGAACTGTAGCGGGGAATCCACCCTCGCCGTCATGCCTGAGTGCTTTTATCAGGCATCCATGTTTTTGCTTTTTCTTTTTGTCTTTATGTTTTTGTCTTTTCAGGGGGTTTATAAGGGAGTTTTTGCCCCCATTATACCGAAGGACGTTTTCTCCCTCGGTGGTATTTGTTTTTTTATGCTTTTTCAGTTCCTTTTTGCTTACGCCGTAAGCTGCCCTTTTAATCTTAGGAGGGAAAAAGGTATAATATTGGAGAGGTAAGTTATCCAACATGGTTGGAGGTGGGAGAAAAATTGGAAGTCAAATATACTGTCCTTATTGAGAAAAACGAAGAAGGCGGCTATACTGTGACCGTACCTTCTCTTCCTGGTTGTATAACCCAGGGAGACACCCCGGAAGAAGCGATAACCAATGCTGAGGAAGCTATAATGGGGTATATTGAAGCTCTAAAAGATATTGGTAAACCTGTGCCGATAGAGCTACCCATAGAAGTTGCTTTGTGAATAAACTCCCTCGAATTACCGGCAAAGAAGTAGCACAAGCTTTGCAAAAAGCTGGCTTTGTAGAGATAAGAATAAGAGGAAGCCATCATTATTTTTATAATCGTGATAAAGATAGGCTGGTAACTGTCCCATGTCATACGGGGAAAATCCTGGCACCCAAAACATTGAAATCAATCCTAAACCAAGCAGATATAACCCCAGAAGAGCTGGGTAAATTATTATAAGGTTTTAAAGTTTGTTTATCGTATTACCTTACTTTATTATAGACTCATAGCATCGTTGTCTGGCAATCTCGTTTTTATTCTCTGGAGACATCCCCCCTCTTCGTCATTCCCAAACTGTAGCGGGGAATCCACGGAGGAAGGCTTTTTCTTCCTCAGTAGCCTTTTGCATTTTCTATTTATGTTCTTATCTTACGTCGTAGGCACTGAGGAAGACGTTCTTTCTTCCTCAGTTGTTTTTTGTATTTATCTTTGAGTTTTTATGTTTCTTGAGAGTTATAAGGGGGTCTTTTTTTCCCTTTTATAGCGAGGAAGACACCTTTTTTCTTTCTCAGTAGTCTTTGTTTTTTTAGGTCTTTGCTTTCCGGGGGTTATGAGGGGGCTTGCCCCCTCATAGTCGATAGAAACATTCAGGAATGACGGACACAGGGGTCTTTTTCCTCTGGGTTATTTTTGCTCCCTTTCTTTTATTTTTTGTTTTTTTGGGGGTTATAGGGAGTTTCCCCCTATAGTCGGGCCTTTTTATCTGCAAGGTGGTAAATTGAGTTATAATAAATGCAACAGATAAGGGGATAAGGGGATGAAAGTTAAAGAAATAATCTTTATAGTAGAAAAAGACCCAGAAGGTGGATACAATGCTAAAGCGCTATATTGTTCCATCTTTACCGAAGGTGAGTCATTAGAAGAGCTTAAAGAAAACAT
>JAKPIQ010000073.1 GCA_029549715.1 Candidatus Atribacteria bacterium
ATTTGAAAACCAAAGAAAAAGCAAAAGCATGGATTCCCGATAAAAAATTTCGGGAATGACGGGAAGGGGAGGTCGTCACCCCTGAATGGTTCTATCAGGGGTCCATAACTATAAAGGGGAGACCCCTTTATAATCCCCCGGAAAAAGCAAAAGAAAAGACAAAAACTTAAAAACCCAAGACTACTGAGGAAGGAAAAGCGTCTTCCTCAGTGGATGCCTGATAAAAGCGCTCGGGGATGATGGGTGAGAGGGTGGATTCCCGATTAAGAATTTCAGGCATGACGAAAGAGGCAATAAGGGGGTAAACCCCCCTCAACCCCCAAAAAGACTAAAAACCCAAAAACTACTGAGGGGAAAAGCATCCCTCAGCGTAGGGGATAACTTCCAAGAAAATCACCCGTCCCCTTTTCTACCAACCAAGTAAGGATTCTAAATTTGTTGCCAGATTCTTGATGTTATAAAACTGTTCCACATATTGCCTGCCATTCGTACCCAGCTCTATTCTTTTTTCCTCAGGTAGCTCGTAAATTTTAACAATGGCTTCGGCGAGAGCTTCAGGATTTTCTGGCTCAACCGCTATGCCGGCATTAGCCTCCTCTACAGGATTGTTCTTCGCCTCTATCGATGTGACTATCGGTTTGGCGCTGGCTAAGTAGTCATACATTTTGTTAGGGCTCATCCCATACTGCAAAACCTCCATTTTTTTAATTGTATGCACAAGGAGATCTGCCTTTTCAAGAATACTTGGAACAAGAGCTTTTGGAACTGGCGGCAAAAAGGATACATTGTTAAGGCGCTTTTCTTTCACCACACTAATTAGTCTATCTTTATCCGGCCCATCCCCTATCAAAAAGAAATGTATTCCCAAATTCCTATCCTGAAAAATGGAAGCGGCATGGATTATAACTTCTAATCCATTAGCCGGTCCATGAGCCCCGGTATAAACTACCTTAAACTTATCACGGTATTGTTCAAAAACTTCAGCAACTTCCGACCCTTCCTCGAGCGGCGCGGGATGGTCGAATCTCTCCAGGTTTACACCATTGGGCAACCAGAAGACCTTCTCCGGGTTTATGCCCCTGCTTGCCACATAGTCTTTAGCATATGGTAATAGCACAATAATCTTTTTTGCTTTATTGTACATAAACTTTTCCCAGGCATAGAGTAGCTTAGCGGGTAAACTATTTTTCTTCATTGCTCCCATATCCACTGCTGTCTGTGGCCACAAATCTCTCACCTCAAAAATAAACTTAGCTTTATACCGGCGAGCGAGCCACCAGCCTGCCAGAGCAGCAAAAGGATGCATAGAAGAGCCGATAACCGCGTCTGGCTTTGGCAAACCCCGGGAGCATCTCAAGACTCGCCATCCATAGGAGAGCATATTCAGCACCCGCCGCCAGTCATTTTTGGTATAGGGCAAAGTATTAACCCACACAAAACGAACCCCGTCATACTCCTCAACCCTCATTTTTTCTCCGGGCTTAATTTTAAGATACTGGCGAATGTGATGATCAAAACCAGAAGCAAAAATTGTAACCTCATGTCCTTTTTTAACCAGCTCCCGGGCTAAATC
>JAKPIQ010000080.1 GCA_029549715.1 Candidatus Atribacteria bacterium
GCATTGTCCTTATTGTGAAGAAGAAGATTCTCGGGTTATTGACTCTCGAATAGTGGAAGGGGGAGCGGCGGTGCGTCGGAGGAGAGAATGCCCCCGATGCCGGCGCAGATTCACCACCTATGAGCGCTATGAGCAGGAACCCCTTCGAGTAATCAAAAAAAGCGGAGAGAGAGAATTATTCAATCGGCAAAAAATTTTGCAAGGAATGCTCAAGGCCTGCGAAAAAAGACCGGTAACTATGGAAGTTTTAGAATCCTTAGCCGGAGAAATAGAAAAGGAGTTGCGGGATGAAGGTTATGAAGAGGTTCCCACTTCCCGCATTGGAGAAAAAGTTATGGAGAAGCTAAAGGAGGTAGATCAAGTAGCTTATGTCCGTTTTGCCTCGGTCTACCGAGAATTTCGAGAGATTGATCAGTTTTTGGATTTACTTTCCGCTTTGAATCGAGAAAAAAATATCTCAGAAAGAGGAGAGAATTATGAAAGAAAAGATTGATTTATCACCCAGGGAGGTGCGTAAAAGAGATGGAAGAGTGGTTCCCTTCGATCGACAAAGAATCGAGAGAGCCATTTATAAAGCTTTTCAGGCGGTGGGGGAGGAAAATACCACCATCCCCGAAGAGTTAAGTTATGAGGTGACCCACAAGCTCTTTTACAAGTTTGGTATCGATACCATCGTAGACATCGAGGTCATTCAGGATGTGGTGGAAGAAACTCTTATTGAAAACGGCTTTGCCAAAGTAGCCAAGGCCTACATTCTTTACCGCCGCAAAAGACAGGAAGCCAGAGAAGCTCTCCAGGTAGCAGTAGATGTAGAAAAAATTGTTCAGGATTATCTTATCCAGGCCGACTGGAGAACTCAAGAAAATTCTAACACCACTTATTCTTACCCCGGGCTGGTCCTCCATGTCGCCGGCTCAGTTATGGCTCACTATACTTTGAACCAGATATATCCAGATGAGGTGAAAGAAGCTCACGTGCGCGGCGACATCCACATTCACGACCTCTCTTACGGAATTACTGCTTATTGTGCGGGATGGTCTTTGGAAGAGCTTATCAGAGAAGGATTTGGAGGGGTAAAAGATAAAATAGCTGCGGGTCCGGCCCGCCATCTTTCCGCTCTTACCGGACAGATGGTTAACTTTTTAGGTACCATGCAGATGGAGTTTGCTGGTGCCCAGGCTTTTAATTCAGTGGACACGTATCTGGCTCCTTTCGTGCGTTATGACCAGCTCGATTACCGGGCTACCAAACAACTCATTCAGCAGATGGTGTTTGCCATGAATGTCCCCTCCCGATGGGGAAGCCAGGCTCCTTTCCTGAATTTTTCTTTTGATTGGGTAGCTCCTGAAGATTTAAAAGACCGTCCAGTAATAATAGGGGGAGAAGAAAGGCCGGATCTGGGAACTTATGGCGATTATCAGGAAGAGATGGATATGATCAACCGGGCTTTTATCGAAGTGATGTTAGAGGGGGATTACGAGGGAAGAGTGTTTTCTTTTCCCATCCCTACCTATAATATCACTCCCGATTTTCCCTGGGATTCAGAAAATGCCCAACTGCTCTGGGAACTTACTGCTAAATATGGAGTCCCTTATTTCCAGAACTTTATCTCCAGCTCCTTAAAACCCGGAGATGTGCGTTCTATGTGCTGTCGGCTGCAGCTGGATCTCCGAACTCTGCGCAACCGCTGCGGAGGGCTTTTTGGCTCTGCCGACAAAACAGGCTCTATAGGTGTTGTAACCATCAACCTTCCTCGCCTTGCTTTCTTGAGTAAAACGGAAGAGGAATTCTTTGCTCGTCTGGATAGATTAATGAATATTGCTAAAACCGCCCTGGAAATCAAAAGAAAGGTGGTGGAAAGAAACCTGAGAAATGGGCTCCTGCCCTATACTCGCCGCTATTTAGGGACTTTCCGCAACCATTTCTCTACCATAGGCCTGCTGGGGATGAACGAAGCTTGCCTCAACTTTTTAGGAGTATCTATTGCTGAAAAAGAAGGAAAGGATTTTGCTGTCAGAGTATTGAACTTTATGAGAAATAAATTAGCCGATTTTCAAGAAGAAACCGGTAATCTTTATAATTTAGAAGCCACTCCGGCAGAAGGGGCAAGCTATCGTCTGGCTCGCTGCGACCGCCGAGATTTCCCCGACATCATAACTGCCGGAGAAGAAGAGCCCTTTTATACCAATAGCACTAATTTGCCCGTCAATTATACTGATGACCCCTTTGAAGCTTTGGAACACCAAAAAGATTTGCAAGTACTATACACTGGAGGAACGGTATTCCATGCCTTCCTTTCTGAAATGCCTCATCCTGAAGCAGTGAAATTATTCATCAAAAGGGCTCTGGAGCGTTATCCCATCCCCTATCTTACCGTCACTCCTACTTTTTCAGTCTGTCCCAACCATGGATACATAAGGGGCAAGCAATTCAACTGTCCGGAGTGCGGAGCAGAAACAGAAGTTTACTCTCGAGTGGTAGGCTATTATCGACCAGTGCAGAGATGGAATAAAGGCAAGCAAGAAGAATTTAAAGAGCGGAAAGAATACGCTATCCCTTAAAAAATGTTTCGAGGCTGGCAAAAAGTAAGTTATATAGAATATCCGGGGGAAATTGCTACAGTGCTTTTCACTGCCGGATGCAATTTTCGCTGTCCTTACTGTCATAATCCCGAATTAGTGAAGAACCCCGGTATTTTCCCGGAGGTAAGAGAGGAAGAAGTGCTCCAGTACTTAGAAGAAAGAAAAGGTTTAATAGATGCAGTATGTGTTACGGGAGGAGAACCACTCCTGTGGGAGAAGGAACTCCTCCCCTTTCTTGTCCAGGTCAAAGAGCGGGGATTTAAGATTAAAGTAGATACCAACGGAAGTAGTTATTCTTCTTTTCTGACTTTTAAAGGTATAGTAGATTTGTGGGGCATCGACTACAAAGTGCCCTTTTCTTCTTACCATCTCGTGCAAGGAGAAAAAGAAGCACAATCGGTGAGAGAAGTAATACAAGAGGCATTAGAAATCCCGGAGAAGGTGGAGTTTAGAACCACTATTTTTCCTCCTTTCCACCACAAGAAAACCCTCCGGGAGATGGCGAAAGACCTGAAAAATGCCTCTACCTGGTACTGGCAAAACTTTAACCCCTTTAAAACCTTAGATAAAGAAGCTCAAAAAGTCGCTCCTTATCCTCTGGCTCTTCTACAACAATGGCAAGATGAAATCAACCGGGAAGCAGGAAAAGACCTGGTAGTTATTCGCCCTTCATGATTTTTACTCCGCTCGAAGTCCCCAGACGGTTAGCTCCAGCTTTAATCATCTGCAAAGCCACTTCCCGGGAGCGAATACCACCTGCTGCTTTTATCCCCATGCTCTCTCCTACCACCCGGCGCATGAGCTCTACATCTTCAACCGTTGCGCCACCTGAGCCAAAGCCGGTGGAAGTTTTCACAAAATGAGCTCCTGCCGCCTGAGCAATCAAACATCCCACCACTTTTTCTTCTGGAGATAGATAACAATTCTCCAGAATCACCTTTACTATCCCCCGGGGCACTTCTTCCACCACTCCCCGGATATCCTGATACACCAACTTCCAGTCACCGTTTTTGAGGACTCCCAGGTTTATCACCATATCTACTTCTCTGGCTCCTTCCTGGAAAGCTAAACGAGCCTCTCGGGCTTTTATCTCTGGTTTATTTTGACCTAAAGGAAAACCGGCTACTGCCACCACCACTATTTTTGTACCTCTGAGAATGTGAGCACATGCAGAGACGTAAAAGGGGTTAACCGATACGCCCCAAAAATTCCACTCTTGGGCTTCCTGGCACAGATCTTCTACCTCCTCTAAAGTAGCATGGGGCTTAAGCAAAGTGTAGTCAATGTGACGGGCCAAAAATTGCTGCACTGCTTCTTCTTCCCGGGGAACATCTTCGGGGGGAAATTCTCTCTTTTCTTTAATTTCCACTCCTAAGTGATCCTCTACCTTTTTCCTCCACTCTTCAATTTCTTCTATTCTCATTGCTTACCTCCTATTTTAAAATAGCGTTTTAATTATTATGTTACCATAGCCTACCTTCTGGGAGACTAAATTCCCCATCTTATATCCTCACGGGCAAGGAAAATCGATGGTGAGGAAAGCTATTCTTCAACACCTATATGTCTTCTGCACTGCTTCTCTTCCTCTTTGATTTTCTTTTTCCTGAATCCCTGGGAGCAACCGGATAAACGGGCAACACCACCGAAAAAGTGCTCCCTTCATTTACTTCGCTTTCTACCTCAATTTTCCCCCCATGGGC
This sequence comes from Candidatus Atribacteria bacterium, assembly GCA_029549715.1. Lineage (GTDB taxonomy): Bacteria > Atribacterota > Atribacteria > Atribacterales > Caldatribacteriaceae > Sordicultor. The sequence continues at coordinate 4,283 of JAKPIQ010000080.1, forward strand.
TTCGGCAATTTCCTGAGCAATAGCTAACCCTAGACCTGTTCCTCCCTCTTCTCGAGAACGAGTCTTATCTACCCGATAGAAACGCTCGAAAACATGGGGCAGATCTTGAGGGGGGATGCCAACACCAGTATCAACAATGGCTATTATTGCTTCCTCATCTTTTCGGACAACCGAGATAGAGACTTTCCCCTGTAAGGTATACTTAATAGCATTTTCCAGAATATTAAAAAAGAGCTGTTTTAATCTATCTTGATCTCCTCTTACCACCAAGTCCTCTACTATCCCCATTTCGAACTCCAGCCCCTTTTCCTGAGCAAGCGCTTCTATACTGGTTGCTAAATCCATAATCAGCTCTCGAAGGTTAACTTCTTCAAAACTGTATTGTTCCTGCCGGATATCACTGCGAGCTAAAAAAAGTAATTTGTCAATTATTGATGACATATAAGAAGCTTCTTGAGAAATGGTCTCCAAAGCTTCCCTGTATTCTTTCTCTTTTCTCTCTTTACCGAGAGCCAGAGTGGCTTCTGCTTGAATAACAGATAAGGGGGTGCGTAACTCATGAGAGGCATCGGCAGTAAATTGTTGCTGGCGACGAAAAGCATCTTCTAGGCGAGCTATCATCTGGTTTAGAGTATGGGATAGCCTTCCCAGTTCATCTTCACTATGTACTTCTATGCGATGACTCAAATTTCTCTCGCTTATCTTTTGAGCAGTGCGGGTTATCCGATCTACTGGGCGAAGTGCGCGGTCAGCTAAAAATAATCCTCCAACACCAGCCAAAACGATCATTACTAAACCAGAAAGGATAAACGTGGTACGCAACCTGTTCAAAATAGCCTTTATCTCACCAAAATAACGACCCACTAATAATACAAAGGAACTCTCCCCTACTATAACCGGCGCAGCATAGAATCGGATTTCTTGACCATAGGTGGTAGTGATATCAAAAAAGAAGGGGGCTCCCTGAGCTGCCTCTTGTACCATCGGCGTAATATCGGAAGTATCAATAAAAGGCCCGAAGCCTTTCCACAGGAGACCTTTAGGATAATAAACTAATATGACTTCTCCTAACTCTCTTTCCCTATCAATATCGATATCAGTATCAGCATTATCTATAACATCCTGTAGTAAGCTCCGCAATTTAATAAACCTGTTTTTCAAGTTATCATCTAAATTATTATATAGGTTATGATAAAGAGTAAAATAAGATAAAGCAGCAAAAACAAAGAGCAAAATACTCATAACTATTAGGTACCAAACAGTCAAGCGAAATTTAACACTTTTAAAAAACTTCATGATTCCCTTAACCGATAACCAGCTCCCCTTACCGTTTCAATAATACTTTCTTCTCCCTCCTCATCCAGCTTGAGCCGCAGCCGACGAATATAGACATCTATGACATTAGATAGACCTTCAAAATCATAATCCCACACTTTTTCCATAAGCATAGTTCTTGTAACTACCATGTTAGGATGGCGCATGAAGTACTCCAAAAGAGCGTATTCCTTAGTGGTTAATTCGATTTTTTTATCACCCCGCCACACCTCTCTGGTTAAGGTATCCATCACCAGGTCACCCACCTGGAGTTTTGAAGCTTTGGAAAGAGCCTCACGCCGCAAAAGTGCTCTTACTCTGGCTACGAGCTCACTAAAAGCAAAAGGTTTAACCAGATAATCATCAGCTCCCGAATCCAGACCTTTTACTCTATCCTCTACGCTGTCTTTTGCTGTTAGCATCAATATAGGGATATTAATTCCCCTGATGCGTAATTCCTGGCAAACGGTAACCCCATCTTTTTTGGGTAACATGATATCGAGAATTACGAGGTCATAGGAAGCACTTTCAGCCATGTATTGCCCTTCTGCTCCATCATAGGCCACATCAACCGAATAGCCTTCCTCCACCAAGCCTTTTTTAATTACCTCAGCTAAACGTTTTTCGTCTTCCACCACTAAAATACGCATTTCGTTTTTTATTATACTAAAGATTTTCGTTTTTCATCTTAAATTAATATTGCATTCATCACCCTTTCATTTTTGGGGATTACACTATCCTCAGACGAGGAAAAACTCGTCAAAATAAACCAGAGAGGTGATAAGAATGAAAAGAAACCGTTACCTTGTGGGAATCTTGGTGGCACTGTTGCTTAGTGTGACATTCAGCGTTGCAGCTTGTGCTCAGGAAGCTGTACCAGAGCAACCCCTAGTGCCAGAGGAAACACCTGCAGGAGAGCAACCTACTGCTCTGGAGGGTCAACCTATGCCGGAGGAACCACCTGCAGGAGAGCGCTTTCCCATGGATGAGGCTATAAAAGCAGCTTTAG
>JAKPIQ010000082.1 GCA_029549715.1 Candidatus Atribacteria bacterium
ATTTTCCCATTCCCACGCCTTGAGCTCTCTGTAAGGATTTTCCCTCTGTCCAGATGCTGGGAGCAACAACGATTTCTACTTCCTGCATCTCCGGGATAGTTCTTGCCCCTAAAGAACCCATTGAAGACCGTAAAGCTCCCACTAAATTCATGGTACCATCGGTAAGGTGACTGGGACCGAGTAGAATCTCTTTCAGGCTTCCCTTTATTCCCACCTGAACCAGAGTCCCGCGAGGAAGATTAGGGTCAGGGGTGGCCATTCCCCAGTGGTATCCTTTTCCCGGCGCCTCTCGAGCGGAAGCCAAAGGAGATCCCAACATTACAGCATCTGCGCCGCTGGCAATAGCTTTAGCTATGTCTCCTCCTACCCTCATTCCCCCATCGGTAATTACCGCTACGTATCTACCGGTGGCCTCTAAGTAGGTATCCCGTGCCCGAGCAGCATCAAAAGTAGCGGTAACCTGTGGCACGCCTATACCTAAAACCGCTCGAGTGGTACAAGCTGCCCCCGGACCTATACCTACCAATATCCCCGCTACTCCTGCCCTCATCAGCTCCAGCGCTACTTTATAAGTAGCACAATTTCCCACCAGAACAGGGATAGGGCTTTCCCGACAAAACTTTTCCAAATCTAAAACCCGGGAAGTAGAAGAGTGATGGCGGAGAGTGGTTACAGTGGATTGGATTACCAGTACATCCAGACCAGCTTCTCGCGCTACTTTAGCTAAATCCTCTGCTCGAGAAGGAGTGAGAGAAGCCACCGCTTTTACCCCTTCTTTTTTTATTTCCTGTATCCTCTGTCCCACCAAATGTTCTTTGATAGGAGAGCGATAAACTTCCTGGATGAAATCGGTAGCTTTTTCCCCAGGCTGGCTTACTATCTCTTCAATAATAGAATAAGGATCATCATAGCGAGTAAACAACCCCTCCAGGTTTAAAACTCCCCATCCTCCCAGACGTCCTATCTCTACTGCCATTCGAGGGTCTATCACTCCATCCATAGCCGCTCCTAGAATGGGAATGTCCAGTTTTTCGCCACCAATGGTAGTAGTTATATCCACTTCCTTAGGATCTATGGTAACTTCTCCGGGAACTAAAGAAACGTCGTCAAACCCATAAGCAGTACGCAAAAGACCTTTATCGCTTCGAAACCAGTTTTCCATTCTGCCCACCCTTCTTATTTTCTCCAAATTATACTATTACCTTTTGTCAATCTCAAACTTTCTCTTGGGGAGCTTCAAAAACCAAGGCTTCAGAAGCTAAAATTAAAGAAACAATACTTTGAGCATTGGACAGTGCCACTCGCAAAACTTTAGCCGGGTCTATTACTCCTTCTTCCACTAAATCTACAAACTCTCCTCTTTGAGCTTCAAAACCCACTCTCCAGTCTCTCCTCTTTATCTCCTCCACCACCAAAGAGCCATCGTAACCTGCATTTCTGGCAATCCAGTAGGTCGGTGCTTCCAGAGCTCTCCTTAGAGCTTCTGCTCCTTGCCTTTCTTCCTCTGGTAAATCACTGAAGTCCAATTCCTGGGCCAGATGCACCAAAAGTGCTCCACCTCCCGGGACTATGCCTTCCTCTATAGCTGCCTTTGCTGCACTTATGCCATCTTCCACTCGATATCTTTTTTCTTTTAGCTCTACTTCGCTAGAGGCTCCTATCCAGATGATGGCCACTCCTCCCCGAAGCTTTGCCAGTCGCTCCTGTAACTTTTCCCGATCATAAGTAGAGGTGGTCTTTTCTATCTGAGCTCTAATCTGTTTTTCTCGAGCTTCGATGTCCTTTTTATTTCCCCGCCCCCCAATAATGGTGGTGCTATCTTTAGTTACTCGCACCTTATCCGCTTTTCCCAGCAGATCTACAGTTACTTTCTCCAGCTTCATGCCTATATCCCGGGAAATTACTTGCCCTCCGGTTAAAACAGCCAAGTCTCCCAGAATCTCTTTTCTCCTGTCTCCAAAAGCAGGAGCCTTAACCGCGGCTACTTTTAGTATTCCCCGAAGTTTATTGACCACCAGGGTAGCTAATACTTCCTGCTCTACATCGTCGGCGATTATGAGGAGTGGCTTATTAACACTCAATACTTGCTGTAAAAGAGGAAAAAGGGAGGCAATATTAGCTATCTTGAAGTCACAGATGAGGATAAGAGGTTCTTCCAAAACTACCTCCATCCGCTCCTTATCAGTAACAAAGTAAGAAGAAAGATAACCCTGGTCAAACTGCATTCCTTCGGTTATCTCCAGAGTGGTTTCAGCTGACTTAGATTCTTCTACAGTAACCACTCCGTCTTTCCCCACTTTCTCCAGGGCCTCAGCCACTATTTCTCCCACTACCCTATCATTAGCCGAAATAGAAGCTACTTGAAAAATAGCTTTTCTATCTTCCACTGCTAAACTATAGCTTTTAATTTTTTCTACAGTTCTCCTCAGCGCCTCTTCCATTCCCCGACGGAAAAAAACTGGATTGTGGCCAAAAGCTATACTTTTCAGTCCCTCCCGGAGCATTTTCTGGGCCAGAACCAAAGCAGTGGTAGTCCCGTCTCCTACGAGGTCATTGGTTTTAGTAGCTATTTCCTTAGCCACTTGCACTCCTATGTTCTCCTGTGGCTCTTCTACTTCTATCTCCCGGGCAATAGTCACTCCATCATTAGTAACAATAGGTAAATCATATTTCCTTTCCAAAAGGACATTACGACCTTTAGGGCCCAGGGTAACCCTAACTGCATCTGCTAAAATATCTACTCCTTTCCCCAGGGCTCTTCTGGCTTGTGCATCTTTTATTATCTCTTTAGCCATTCATTTCACCTTCCTCGCATATGGATACATAGTCATTCGCATGAAAGATTATAACAGACTATAAGGGGGAAAATACCCCCCTTATAACCCCCAAAAGAAAAAATACAAAAGACAGACAGTCTACGACGTAAGAGAAAAAGACTAAAAATGCAGAAAAACAGAACTACCTACGGCGTAGGACTAAAAAACAAAAACTACTGGTGGAAAAGCATCCACCAGTATAAGGGGGAAAATACCCCCCTTA
>JAKPIQ010000088.1 GCA_029549715.1 Candidatus Atribacteria bacterium
GGCTACTGTAGCCGGCGAAGCTAAATAAATGAAGGATTGAGCATTGCCCATTCTCCCTTTAAAATTACGGTTAGCGGTAGAAATAACATTCCACCCATCTCCCGGGACTCCCTGATGAGTTCCCACACAAGGGCCACATCCGGGGTAACAAAAACTCCTCCGGCAAGAACGATTGTCTCTACCCATCCTCTCTTTATCGCTTCTAAAAAAATTTCTCGAGAAGCAGGAGCAACAATGAATCGCACTTCCGGATGGATTTTTCTTCCCTCCAGAACACGAGCAGCCACTTCTATATCTCGCAGCCTTCCATTGGTGCAGGTCCCTAAAAAGGCTTCTTGAATGGGAACTTCTCCTACCTCCTCTATTGGTTTTACATTATCCACCTGATGAGGAAGAGCCACTTGAGGAGAAAGAGAGGAACAGTCTATATCCATAACCCGGGAATATTGCGCATCAGGGTCAGGGAAAACTGGTTGAAACTCTCGATTGGTCCTTTCTCTCACCCACTTCATAGCCTTTTCATCGGGAACCATGAGACCAGCTTTTGCTCCCACCTCCACCGCCATATTAGAAATGGTAAAGCGTTCTTCTACTTCTAAATTTTCTATAACCGGTCCGTGAAACTCCAGAGCCTGGTAAGTGGCTCCGTCGGCTCCCAATTTGCCGGCAAGATAAAGAATAACATCTTTAGAAAATACCCCCGCTGGTAGTTTACCTTGCAGGTTCAAGCGAATAGTTTCTGGCACTTTAAACCACAATTCCCCAGAAAGCATCACCACTGCTAATTCAGTACTCCCCACTCCGGTAGAAAAAGCTCCAATCGCTCCATAAGTGCAGGTATGGGAATCAGCTCCCACTACTAAATCTCCCGGCACTACAAACCCCCGGGATACCATCAGCTCATGGCACACCCCTTCTCCTACTTCCATAAGCTGCACTCCAAACTTCCGGGAAAAATTGCGCATCAGGTCATGAAGCCGGGAAACCGATTCTAAAGGACTGGGAACATTGTGGTCTAAAACCAGAATTATTTTCTCCGGGTCAAAAACTCGCTCTCCCTTCATATCTTCAAAAGATTGGATAGCTAAGGGAGTAGTACCATCTTGCCCCATAGCTCTATCTACCGGGGCTATAACCAGGTCTCCTGCTTTAACCGGAAAGCCAGCTTTATTTTCCAGTATCTTTTCTGCCATGGTTTTTCCCATAGTATCGCTCCTCATCTAAGCTCCTTTTTTACATTTTCCCATGATACAGCAAGGTTTTTAAAAAAGCAACGGGCGCATGGGCATACATTGGAACAGGGAAGGAAGATGGTATCCTTTTGATAGGCATTAAAGTTCTTAGAGAAAGAGAAAAAAGATTATTGTTAGATTTTATAAGAGATAAATATATGCATCTCGTATTATGCTATTGAGATGGTAAATTGTTCAATATGCCCTGGAAAATGATACCAATACTACTCTCGAGCTTTCCATACTACTCCTAAGACGGTCAGGAAATGACTTAATAGATGGAAAGAAAGTGGCCGGTCTGGTCTTG
>JAKPIQ010000101.1 GCA_029549715.1 Candidatus Atribacteria bacterium
TTTCGCAGGAAGCACAAAGGGTGTGTTTGGGAACCATCTCGAAGGGCAAGCGGAGGGGATGGTCACTTCGGAAGTCTACTTTTTTATCTTGAACCCATATTAGCTTATGTCTTCTCTTTATTTTTCCCCCACCATTCCAGCAAAAAATTCTTCCTCGTCTATTCTTACCCTGAAAGGGAAAAAAGTACCAACCCATTCTTTTATCCAGGTAAGGCCAGCAGTAATCCACAGTTCTCCTGGCTCAAAGATAAATGGATAACCTATTTGTCCATCTTTTTGTCGGCTAATAGCTACAGGTTCTGCACATGTTCTGGTATCATCTTCTGAAAGAGCGATAGAAAGTTCTTCCCTATGCCAGGAAGTAGGTACCCCGAAGCTCTATCGGGTATACTTTTCGACCAGGATACCACCTTCTGGATTTTGACGATTCCAAGCCACAACCAGACGACCGCTCTGTGGTCTTAAGAGGTAACCGGGAGAGCGGCTGGCATCTATTCTACCGGGCTGGACTACCGGGCTGGATTGTTCGCCAATATCTGCCCCTATCTTCAGAAAGTGCCTGCCAGAAACACCCCAAAGGAGTTCGGATAAGCATTAAGATACGGCCATCGCTCAATTTCCCCAAGGTAGGTTCTGTAGCCCCATCATGATCTCCGTGACCGCCTAAATCAATAAAGCTGCTCTGCTCCCAAGGTCGCACCATCATCATTAGAGGTGAAAGAGCAGGCTACCTACCCACCTCCCCGGGTTACTAACACAGTGTTCTACAGTGGCGACAAGTCTCTCGATACTGGTCTGGATAAAACCAAAAGACTGCCGTTGTGGCCACCAAGAAGTCTCTACTTTTCAGTGCAGATTTTTCCACATCTAGACTACAAATAGACCAGAGAATATGAAGAATCGCCCGGCTCCCCTTCTTTTCACCTATTAACTCATTTAGCCCATTTAAAAACTCATTTTCTACTAAAATTAATACTTTCCAATACATTCTTCTCTAAGTCTAGAACTGAATAGCTATGACATTATACCTCACCCCGACCTAACCCAGAGGTCATGCCAGAAGTCCCTTTCCTCTCCTTTCTTTGAGAGAAGAATCAGGATTGTCATTATCATAGTTTTTGTGGTTAACTATATTAAGCTATTCAAAATGATACCCGAGAGGAGGTCGAAAAATGACCAAAATTTCTCAAGAGTTATTCTCCCTTTTTCTGGAGAGCCCTAAAATTGATACCCATGAACATTTGCTTCCCCCAGAGCGGTTTATAGAAAGTCCCGATATTCTCTTCTCTATTCTGGAACGGAGCTATTTATCCTGGATTTTATCTGGAACTACTGGAAAAAGTTTTAATTTAACTCGGGAAGAGCTATTATCTCGGGTGAAAACCATTCCTGCAAGCTCTTTTTACCGTTACTTAATTGGAGCTTTCCAGTTTATGTATGAATTTCAAGATAATTCTCTCAGCCAGGAAAACTGGGAAGGTCTTTCTCGGCAAATCAGAGAGAATTATGAAAATAATGATATGGTGAAAAAGTGGTTATCTGGCCGGCTAAATATCCAAAAAATTATTCTTGACCGCTATTGGATAGTAGGAGATTTTCAGGTAGATAGAGAAATTTTTTCTCCGGTCCTCCGGCTGGATCCTTTCTTTTTTGGTTATAATCGGGAAGCTCGAGACCATGATGGTCAAAGCCCTTATTTTTATGCTAACCGGGAAGGAATAAAAGTAGAAACTTTTGACGAATATTTAAACCTGATTGACCACATTTTTCAACAAGGAATAAAAGAGGGAATTTCTGCACTTAAGCTTGCCATTGCCTATGACCGGGGACTTTCTTTTAACCAGGTAACTCGAGAGAAAGCCGAGGTAGCTTTTTACCGAGAGGCGGGAGAAGAAACCCTCGAGGAAATTGTTAACTTCCAGGATTTTATTTTTCATTACTCTTTTCAAAAAGCTGAGGAATTGAGTCTTCCAGTTCAAATCCATACCGGCCCAGGCAAAGCTTTTCAGGCAGCTCCTTCTCTTTTGGGGCCAATTCTGGAAACATACCGAGCAGTAAAGATCTCTATCTTCCACGGAGGATTTCCCTGGGTGGGAGAACCAGGAGCTATGGCACTTTTTTATCCCAACCTCTATTTAGATTTAGTGTGGCTTCCTCTTTTATCTCCTACCTTTTCCCGCTTAGCCCTTAGCGAATGGATAGAAACTACCGGAGGAGCTCGGATAATGATGGGAGGAGACTCCTGGAACGTAGAAGGAGCGGTGGGTTCAATACTATTCAATCTGGAGACCATGGCCCGGGTTCTGGGGGAAATGGTAGATACTGGATACTTAAGTGTAACCGATGCTCAAGAAATTGGTAAAATGGTTCTCTGGAGCAATCCTGAGGAGTTTTTTGCTTCTTAGCGGGAGGGTGAAGAAACACAACATTTCTCTTTATCAAGAAGCAAGTAGCTACATGTTGGCTAAATTTGTGCCTTTACCCCGATACAACAAATCTGAATATTGGTCAACTTCCTATGCCAATACCCATAGAGCCTAAAACTGGAATAAGGAGAAAGAATAAAGCAGTTGACAGAAGATAAGCTAATGGAGTAGTATTTCAAAAATGTCAAAAATATTAAAAGTCACAGAGGTGGGCTGAATGTTGAGAAATCTGCGCAAGCATCTGGATGTAATACTCATAATTGTGATAATAGCTTTTGCCGTAACTATGTATTATGGTTACGGTTCTTATCAACGCTCAGGAAGGAGTAACCAGGCGGTAGCAGCTACGGTTAATGGTACAGCTATCACTTTTTACGAGGTAGATCAAGCCTTTCGTAATCTAATTTCTCAGTATGACTCTAAAACCCTCAATCAAATGGACGAAAACTCTATAACTTTTTTGCGCCGTTTAATCCTGGAAAACCTGATTAACAATGAACTTCTCTATCAGGAAGCCAAATCAAGGAGGATTCAAGTTTCCTCTTCGGAAGTAGAAGAACAAATAGAATTTATCAGAGCCCAATTCCCCTCCGAAGAAGATTTCCGGAGATATCTGGAATATCAAGGAATTACCTTAGCCAGTTTAAGAGAAGCTATAAAAAGAGAGTTGATGATTAACAAATTAGAAGAGAGTTTGGCAGAAGGAATTACTATACCTGAAGAAGAAATACAAAAATACTATGAAGAAAATAAATCTCTTTTCATTACTCCTCCTCAGTATCACCTACGGCAGATGACTTTTTCTTCCAAAGAAGAAGCCGAGACAGTCTTAAAACGTTTGTATTTAGGAGAGGATTTTGCTCAGCTGGCTAAAGACCATTCCCAAGATTCCTATGCTTCTCAGGGGGGAGACTTAGGATGGGTAAGCGAAACCAGCTTGCCTCCCGAGGTGCAAGAAGCTCTCACTCCTCTCAGGGATAAACCTCTGGCTATTACTCCTGTAATTGAAGTAGGAGAGTACTATTATATTTATCAAATAATGGAGTTTAAACCCCAAGAAGAAAGAAAGTATGAAGAGGCAAAAGAAGACATAGAAAGGTACTTAAAAGAAGAACAAAAAAGAGTTAAGATTAACCATTTAGTGGCTGAGCTGCGGGAGAAAAGTAAAATTACCATAGCCGATGCTTTACAGATAGCTGAAGAAATCCCTTCTCCAGAGTCCAGCGTCGATACTCAGAGCTCTCCAGAAGCAACCACTGAGGAAAACGAAGAAGAAACCCCCATTCCATGAATTGTAAAGAAAAGTATTAGAAAACAACCATGTTTCATAGATGGCACCTAATTTTATTAGTTACAGGTCTGGTACTTTTATCTCTGTTTCTTTCTTCTTGCTCTCAGCCCATTAAAGGCAGTTTATTAGGTGTTGACCTAAGTGACCTTGAAAAAAGCGAGCTATCCTCTTTTTTAGAGATAATGGAAGAGAGGTGGCTGGAATCACCTCTTTCCCTTAAAGTGAATGATTTTACCATTTCTCTTTCCAAAAAGGAGCTGGGGATTTCCTGGAATATCAGGGAAATGAAAAGATTTATCCTCAAAGGCACAGGAGAAACAGTCCCCATTTTATTCTCCTGGAAAGAAGAAAAAGTCAAAAGCCTTCTAGATGACTTAGCTCAAAAAACTTATTCTCTCCCCCAGGATGCCCGCTTAGAAGAAAAAAGGGTAATTCCCTCTCAGGAAGGAAAAGAGCTGGACGTGGAAAAAGCAATAACCGAGCTCCGAGAAGCTCTATCCCAGGGAAAAGAAGAAATAACTCTCACCTCCTTCCAGGTCATAAAACCGAAAATTGATACCTCCTCTATTCTTGAAAAACTGGGAACTTCTCACTTATTAGGCCGCTACCAGACTTCTCTTGAAGAGAAAGACGAGCCCACTGTCCACAATATTCAAAAAGCCTGTTCTTCTATTAATGGTTACATCTTAGAAAAAGGAGAAATTTTCTCTTTTAATAGCTTGGTAGGTAGAGCAGAAAAAGAGGATGGTTACCTTGAAACCCATATAATGGTTAACGGCAGACTATCTCCCGGTTACGGAGGAGGAGTGTGTCAGGTGTCTTCTACTCTGTATAACGCTCTATTAAGTACTGATGTTCAGATATTAGAGCG
>JAKPIQ010000104.1 GCA_029549715.1 Candidatus Atribacteria bacterium
TCAGCATTTTTTCAGCAGTGCTATGGCTACCGCTCATTTTGTGAGTTCTCAAAAACCCAGAGGCAGAGCCTTTGTCCTGGGAGGAACAGGACTGTACCAGGCTCTCAATGAAGCAGGTTATTCTTTTACCGATTACAGGCCTGATTTTGTTATCTTAGGAGAGATGGAATCCTATCCCTACGAGAAAATAGTGCGAGCTTGCCAGCTGATTATGCAGGGAGTACCTTTTATTGCTACCAATCCCGATTCCTCTGGTCCGGGGGAGGGGGGGATTGTTCCCGCCTGTGGAGCAGTGGCAGCTTTAATGGAAAAAGCTTCTGGATACACTCCTTATTTTGTGGGTAAACCTAATCCCTTGATTTTACGCCTGGCTTTGAGATATATGGATGAGCATTCGGAAAGTACCATAATGGTGGGAGACCGGATGGATACTGATATCAAAGTGGGGTTAGAATCGGGTTTAGAAACAATTCTGGTTCTCTCTGGAGTTACCAGGCGCGAGGATATAGGTAAGTTTCCTTACCGCCCCGATCATATTCTTGACTCAGTGGCGGATATAGAGGTTTAAAAGTGGAGAAAAAGTGAGAAAATGACAAGAAAAGGAGGAAAAATCATGGATGATGAACTGAGAGAGAAGAAAAAAATAGTAGAAGAAACCATAGACAAATACGTAAAGTATGTAAGTCCAGGATTAGCCCGGCTGTTCCGATTTGCCAATTTTTCTACGGTGGAGTGGAGGGGAGAAGGAGCACTGGTTTTTGATATCTACGGGGAAGCTTATATCGATTGCATCGGGGGGTTTGGAAGTTTTCCGGTGGGGAGAAACCATCCTCGAGTGGTACAGAAGGTAAAAGAGCAATTAGAGAGGTTGCCTCTCTCTACTCGCACTCTTTTTAACAAACAACAAGCCGATTTAGCAGAGATGCTGGCTCAGGTTACCCCCGGAGACTTGCAATATTCCTTTTTTGGTAACAGTGGAGCGGAAGCAGTAGAGGGAGCAATAAAATTAGCTCGTTTTTACACCGGGAGGAAGAAGCTGGTTTCGGCGATTAATAGCTTTCACGGTAAAACTATGGGGGCGCTGAGTGTTTCAGGAAGAGATGTATATAAAAAACCCTTTGAACCACTGGTTCCGGAAACCTATCAGGTACCTTTTGATGATATAGAAGCTCTGGAAGAAATGGTGAATGAGAAAACAGCAGCGGTAATTTTAGAGCCCATTCAGGGAGAGGGAGGAATTAATATTCCTCATCCTAACTATCTTCCCCGGGTGAAAGAAATCTGCGAGCGAAATGGAGCACTTTTGATTCTGGATGAGGTGCAAACGGGTTTGGGTAGAACAGGAAAGATGTTTGCCTGTGAGCACTATGGAGTGGCTCCCCACATTATGACTCTGGCTAAAGGCTTGGGAGGAGGAGTGCTACCCATAGGAGCATTTATGAGCACGGAGGAAATCTGGAAAGTTTTTGAGGAGAATCCTCTCATTCATAGCTCTACTTTAGGAGGTAATCCTCTGGCTTGCACCGCAGGGCTGGAAACTCTAAAAGTCCTTCAGGAAGAAAGTATCCCTGCGCAAGCGGAGGAAAAAGGTAATTACTGGATGGGGGAACTCCGGGCCTTGCAGGAGCAGTTTTCTGATTTAGTTAAGGATGTACGAGGGATGGGCCTTTTAATAGGAATGGAATTTTTTGATTCTGACATTGCTTCCCTTTTAGCAGCAGAAATGGCAGAGAGGAAGGTTTTAGTTGCTTATACTCTCAATAACCCTCGAGTGATTCGTCTGGAGCCTCCTCTTACTATAAAAAAAGAGGAGATAGAAAAAGTTACCAGAGCGTTAGGAGAGTCTTTAGATAAAGTTAGAGAAACATTAAAAGAAATAGGGGGTTAAGTAAAATGGCTAAAGTTTCTTCTTCTTTGGTAATAAACAGGAGCGTGGAAGAGGTTTACGATAAAGCTAAGGATATAGAAAAGTTGGCTACTTTTCTGCCTGATATAAAAGAGGTAAAAGTATTAAGTCAAGAGGGCTCAGTGGTGGATAGTTTCTGGAGGGGAGAATTTCAGGGGAGAGAAATTAAGTGGAAAGAAAGAGATTTCTGGGACGAAGAGGGAAAAGAATGCCGCTTCTCTCTTATAGAAGGAGATTTTAAGCAGTATGAGGGGGCATGGAGGTTCAGGGAAGAAGGAGAGGATAAAACTCGGGTAGAACTGGAGATTGAATATGACCTGGGGATACCTCTCGTGGGAGCTCTGATCAGCAAATTTTTGAAGAAAGTTATGGAGGACAATGTTCAAGCTATGTTGAAAGCTTTGCAAGAAGTAGTGGAAGAGTGATGGTATGGACAAATTTGCTTTCATCATCCACGCCTTCAGCCCCCAGGATATAAAAGACCATCTTAAGTTTTTAAAAATTCTTCCTTCTTCCTGGGTGGAAAGTTTAGCTGCTCGAGTTCCTCCCTTTGTTTTGTCGGAAGTGAAAGGGGTGAGGTCGGAAGCTACAGGTAAAGAAATTGGAGGGTATTTTATCGGGCTTCCCATGACTCCCCGGGTGCTTCTGGAATATTCTTTTTCTTTTGTGGCTCAGCAAATCCGCAAATGTGGATTTCTGGCCGAGGAGTTAGGAGCGAAAATTATTGGATTGGGGGCTTTTACTTCAGTTGCCGGAGATGGAGGAATTACAGTTAAAAATGGTTTGCGTATTGCGGTAACTACCGGTGACAGCTATACAGTGGCTACCGCTCTTCAGGCTTTAAAAATAGCTTCTTCCATGATGGAGATTGACTTAGGCCAGGAAGAAATTGCCATAGTGGGAGCTACCGGCTCTATTGGTCGAGCTTGTGCCTTGATATTAGCTGAAGAGGGGAAAAAGGTAAGAATAATTGGCCGGGACCCGGAAAAAGTGGAGAAGGTAAAAAGGGAAGTGGAAGAAATAAAGGGAGAGGAAGTAAAAGGTTTTGTAGATATCGAAGAGGGAATAAAAGGCTCTCGAGCACTGATTACTGTAACTTCGGCTCTGGGGAACTTATTAGAGCCAGCCTGGATTGAGCGAGGAGCAGTGGTCTGCGATGTGGCTCGCCCTCGCAATGTAGCAGAGGAAGTAGCAAAGGAAAGACAGGATGTTTTAGTTATCGAGGGAGGGGTGGTTGATGTTCCGGGAGATCCTGATTTTGGCATGGATTTTGGCTATCCTCCTGGAAAATCTTATGCTTGCATGGCAGAAACTATGATTTTGACTCTGGAGGGACGGTTTGAAGATTATACTCTGGGTAAAGAAATACAGGTAGATAAAGTAAAGGAGATCGAGTTACTGGCTCAAAAACATGGATTTAAAGTTTCTGGCTTGCGGAGTTTCGGAAGGGAATTGAGCGAAGAAGAAATTTTGAAGATCAAAAGAAAGATTTGAGGGGAGGGATATAATGGGCACTTTTTTGAAGGTGATAGGCGTTGCATTTTTTTGTCTGGGAATAGTGGCGATAATTTTTTCTCTGATAGGGATGAGTAAACCCAAAAGTCCTTCTTATTATTCACTTCCTCCTCCGGGAGAAGATTTCTATCCTTTTCCGGAAGAAGAGTTTTTCTCTTCCACCTCGGATTTTTTCTCCAAGTTAGCGGGTATAGGAGGAATATTGGGAGGAGTGGGGGCGTTAGTAAGTGGAGCGGCTCTTTTTTGCCTGGGTAGTATCTATAACGATGTAAAAAGCTTAAAAAAACGCTGAGACCTGAGGAATGCGAGAGGGGTGACAAATGAATAATAAAGTAGTGATTATAGGAGGGGTAGCGGCGGGCCCTAAAGTAGCAGCAAAGCTGCGCCGTCTGGATTCTGAGGTAGAAATTACCATTGTAGAAAAAGGTAAGTTTCTCTCTTATGCTGGTTGCGGCTTACCTTACTATATAAGTGGAGAAATAAAAGAATATCAGGAATTAATGGAAACGCCCATTGGAGTGATGCGGGATCCGGAATTTTTTGAAAAGATGAAAGGAGTTAAGGTGTTAAATCGCACTGAAGCGCTCGGGATAGATAGAGAAAATAAAAAAGTGGAAATAAAGGATTTGGAATCAGGTGAGATATCCAGTTTACCTTATGACTATCTGGTTTTAGCCACCGGTGCCAGAGTTTCCATCCCTCCTATTTCTACTGTGGATTTAAGTCATCCTGGGGTTTCTCTTTTCCCTACTGACTTAGCTCATGTTTACACCTTGCACGGTGTTGAAGATGCTGAAGCCATTCGCTGGACTATCAAAGAGAAACTAGCTAAGCGAGCGGTAATTATTGGTGGGGGATTGATTGGGATGGAGATGGCCGAAAGCCTGGTTAAAAGCGGTTTAGACATCACCATTCTGGAAATATTACCGGAAATTTTACCTATTCTGGATGAAGACATGGGCATTTTAGTGCGTCGTTATTGCCAGAGTGAGGGAGTCAATATCCGGGTAGGAGAAGGAGCACAATGCCTGGAGGGAGAAGAAGGAGTGGTAAAAAGAGTAATAACTGATAAAGGAAGTTATGAAGCAGATATGGTGGTGATAGCCACCGGGTTCAAGCCCAATGATGACTTAGCTCGCAAAGCCGGATTAGAGGTGGGAGAGCGGGGAGGGATTAAAGTGGATCTCTTCTTGCGCACCAGCGACCCTTTTATTTTTGCTGCCGGAGACTGTATAGAGATAGAGAATTTGGTTTGTGGCCAACCTGCTTATATGCCTATGGGATCTCTGGCTAACAAACAAGGTAGAGTAGTGGCTATGAATTTAGCAGGTCGAAACGAGGTTTTTCGAGGAGCTTTAAATTCAGTAATTTTTAAGATTTTTGATTATACTGTAGCCCGAAGTGGCCTGGGGGTGAGGCAGGCACAGAATTTAGGCTATGATGTGGAATATGCTTTAGTGCCTGCTCCCGACCGGGCTCATTATTTCCCCGGGGCAAAGCAGGTGATTATTAAATTGGTAGCGGATAAAAGAAGCGGTAAAGTCCTGGGTGCTCAGATGATAGGTAAAGGTGAGGTTACGAAAAGCATTTACGCCTTAGCTACTCTTCTTAACTATCAGGGAAAGATAGAAGACATATCTAACCTGGATTTGCCTTATGCTCCCCCTTATGCCTCAGCTATAGACAACCTGTGCCTGGCAGCTAATGTCCTGCGCAACAAACTGGAAGGAAATATGGTAGGT
>JAKPIQ010000150.1 GCA_029549715.1 Candidatus Atribacteria bacterium
AGCGGATTGACTTTGGATATTCAGACAAAACTCCTGCTACAGGAGGATGCATAGACCTTCAAAGAAGGCGTGGTTCAGATTTTGTCTTTGGACCCACAGATGCTCTCCCTGTTATTTGAGCTCCTGATAGATACATTCAGAGGTGACGAAAGAGATGGAATTCAAGAGCAGGGAAAAATATGTGGCTTCTTCCGTATTCTTTCCCCCCGGAAGTAGTTTTTGTATTCCTTCTCCCTCCCCCGGAGAGATTCTCTTTCTTCACCACTCCCGAGCACTTCAACCGGGAATCCTCCTCATCCATCATACCTAAATTTTTTATCAGGCATCCACCTTCTTCGTCATTCCCGAAGTCGGTAATAGGGAATCTAAATATTCTAAATACTGTGGATTCCTGATAGATACACTCAGGAATGACACTCCCTTTTTGTCATTCCCGAAATCTTCAATCGGGAATCCACTGAGGAAGATGCTTTTCCTTCCTCAGTTAGTATTTATCTTTTATATTTTTGTTTTTTTTACTTTTCGGGAGGTTATAAAGGGGTACTCCCCTTTATAGTTCTGTTTGGTCATCGCGAGTTCGTCTTTTCGTTTACGTGGCAACCTCAAGTTTTTAACCCAATGTAATTTGCTTTTTTAGTATTCACTAGGGATTCAAAAACCAGATCGCCACGTCGCTTTGCTCCTCGCGATGACAGGAAAGAAGGCACTCCCAAGTGGTCATTGCGAGCCTAGTATTCTCGTTTGGCGTGGCAATCCCCTTCAGGTGGTCATTGCGAGTTCGTAGTTTCGTTTACGTGGCAATCCCGAGTTTTTAGCACGATGTAACTTGCTTTTAACGTTTCTTGAGGTTCAAAAAAGAGAGATTGCTTCGTCGCTTTACTTCTCGCAAAGACAAGAGGGGGCGAGATCGTTAACAGTTGGCTATCACGATGATAGGAAGAAACACCCTCACCCTACCCCTCTCCCGTCGAGGGAGAGGGAAAGAATACGCAGAGTGCTCCCCTGGAAAGAAAAGGAAAAAGAGCTGAAGGCTTCTCCTTTCTTGTCATTCCCGAGATCTTCAATCGGGAATCTAAATATTCTAAATACTATGGACCCCTGATAAATACATTCAGGAATGACAACGCGGAGGTGTTTTTCCTCCGTGTTATTTTTGCTCTCTTTCTTTTTCTTTTGGGGGTTATAGGGGGATCAGTTTCCCCCTATAGTCGATTGAGGCATTCAGGAATGACGGGATAAAGGGTCATTGCGGTGACAGAAAAAGCAACTCTTTGGAGTGACAGGGAAAAGAAAGGAGACGATAAGGGGGATTCTTTTCCCCTTATACTGAGAAAGACGCTTTCTCTTCCTCAGTAGGTTTTTGCTTTTAGTTTTTAAGTCTGTTTTCTTTTATTTGCGCCGTAGGCTGCCTTTTTAATCTCACGCCGTAGGCCGTTTGCTTTTCCCACCAGTTGTATTTTTAGTTTTCCGCTTTTCTTCTTTTGTTTTTCTGTTTTTCCAGGGGGTCATAGGGAGTTACCCCCTATAGTCGGGGTTATAAGGAGGCAGTGTCTCCCTATAATGATGAATTTATTTCCATAATCTTTTGCTTAATAGCGGGTAAATCATCCTTAATAGTGAGCCATACCCGATGTAAATCGACGCCAAAGTATTGATGAGTCAATACATCTCTCATTCCTGCCATACTTTTCCAGGGGAGCTCAGGATAACGCTGGCGAAATTCCTCCTCCAGACTTTTTGCTGCTTCCCCAATAATTTCTAACCTTCTTATTACTGCGTCCTGAACCTGACCATTTTGATAGAAGTCAGCTTCGCTCATATTACGGGTATATTCATCAATAGTATTGATGCTTGACAAAATATCCTTCAGGTAAAGCCCGGGATTTCTTCTTA
>JAKPIQ010000173.1 GCA_029549715.1 Candidatus Atribacteria bacterium
TAGCGCCACACCTCCTGCTAACCAGGCAAGTCCAAAAACCACAGCTAACCAGTAATGGTCTAAAAACCCAAAGACGAAACTCCTCCACAATACGTATATGCCTCTAAAATAAGGAGTAGAAACAATTAAACTTACTCCTAAAGAAATGAGAAGCATTCCTATAACAACCAAGAGCAACCATCGCTTCACCTTCATTCCCGGATATAACCACCGTAAATACCGCTTAAAAGGTTGATTCATCAACCCTTTCCTCCTTTATCATTGAAACCATAAATAAACTTATGGTTTAGCCCTCCACACCAACTCAAATATTGTTTTTAATCTCCTTTCAAGCTACCAGACATAATTTTACCACAGAAGGCTTCAGTACAAAATAGTTGGTGCTGGCTAACCACATATAACCCTTTACGTGATTTTAAAAAATTCCCTCTCCATATATTTTCTACAGAAAAAACATCTCTCAAAACCACCAAACCAATTGAGGCAGAGATAGAATCTAAAGAAGACAGAAAAATAGTCAGTTTTTAGGCTTTTGAAGGCTATTTAACCAGATAAAAAGTAATGGGGAGAGTATTTTTCAACTCCAGCGTAGAGGTAGGTTCTAATGTTATTTCAGTAAATAAAAACGTAAAAGAGGCATCCCTTCTCCCTCTCAGCCTTTTATGAGCTTTAAGGTGCAGAAGTCTGCTACCCTCTTCTAAAATTGGAAGTTATCCTGGAGAAAAATCTCCTTTGCAGCAATGGAGTGGTGCCGGGCGCGGGACTTGAACCCGCACGGGTAAAACCCACTACCCCCTCAAGATAGCGTGTCTTCCTGGTTCCACCAGCCCGGCTCAGAGAAAATTATAGCAAGGTAAACTCTTTCCGTCAATCTCTCCGTTTCTCACTTCTCCCCTCTTCCTTGAGCCTCTTTCTTTTCCCCTTCCTCTCGCTTCTTCCTTCCGGGAGAAAGAATATAAGAAAAACTCCCTCGCGGAAGAAAGATTACTATGAGTTTGCTCTTGAAATTTTATTGCCCCTCCCTCACAATAATATAGTGATAGAGCTAAGAAAGGAGGATGAATTTTTTGGCTTTTTCTATCGGGATTGATTTGGGAGGAACAAAAATCGCTGGAGTTTTAGTAGATGAAGAGCTCCATATTCTTGCTGAAGAAAAAATCCTTGTAGATCGAGAAAAAAGAGTGGAAAAAGTTATAGGAGATATAGAGCTCCTGGTTAGAGGCTTTCAGGAAAAAGGAGAAGGAGAATGCTGGGGAGTAGGTCTGGCTCTTCCTGGTCTTTTAGACTGGGAAAAAGGAGGTATAGCCCTTTCTGAAAACTTAAACTGGCGTGATGTACCGGTTATCCCTCTCCTCAAAGAAAAGCTACCTCTTTCCTTTTTTATGGAGCATGATGTGCGCAGCGGAGCAGTGGCAGAGACGTATTTTGGTGCTGCTCAATCTTTTCAGGATGTCCTCTACATAAGTGTAGGAACGGGGATTGCTGGAAGCCTGATCTGGAAACGGAACATCATTCGGGGCGCTCATGAAGCCTCTGCTGAATTAGGACACATGGTAATCGAACCCAATGGCCCTCTGTGCCGGTGCGGAAATGCAGGATGTCTGGAAACATTATCTTCAGGAAATGCTATGGAAAGGGACGTTTTCCACTTAACTGGTAAGCATATAAAAGGAGAAGAGATTTTTAGCCGGGCTCGAGAGGGAGCCTCACCCTATCAAGAAGTGGTCAAAAGAGCCAGTGCTTTCCTGGGCCTGGGACTGTTTAATCTGGTGCAGATATTCGATCCGGAGGTAATTATTTTAGGAGGGGGAGTAGCAGAAGCAGGAGAATGGTGGGTGGAAACTATCGAAGAAGAATACCAGAATAGGTTTTTCTGGACACCAACCATCCCTCCCCTGCTTTTGGGACGATTTAGAAGCAGGGCCAGTGTAATGGGAGCAGCAGCGTTACCTGTTCTCTACAAAAGAGGAGAATACGTTAGGTCCATCTACTAACCGGGAGGTTTAAAATGGCAATAAAACCGACAATAGGATTTATTGGTTTGGGGATTATGGGAAAACCTATGTGCCGCAATCTTCTGCAAGCTGGTTACCCGGTGGTGGTTTATACCAGAACTAAAAGCAAAATAGAAGAAATGGTAAAAGAGGGAGCGCAAGGAGCAAAAACTCCCAGGGAGGTAGGAGAGAAAAGCGAGGTAGTGATTACCATGCTTCCCGATGCTCCTCAGGTGGAAGAGGTAATCCTAGGAGAAAGAGGAGTTATAAAGGGAATAGAGAGAGGGAAAATAGTGGTTGATATGAGTTCTATTGACCCTCTTTCTACCCGGAGAATAGGAGAAGTTCTCGTTTCCCAGGGAGTAGAAATGCTTGATGCTCCGGTGAGTGGAGGAGAGGAAGGAGCAATCAAAGGAGATCTTTCCATCATGGTAGGAGGGAAAAAAGAGGTATTTGAAAAATGCCTTCCTATTTTTCAGGTTTTAGGGAAAACCATTACCTATGTAGGAGAACTGGGAAGTGGAGAAATGACTAAACTGATTAACCAGATAATTGTGGCTGTAAATTTAGCTGCTCTTGGCGAGGCTTTCACTCTGGGAGCCAAAGCCGGACTAAAAGCAGAAACCATGTACCAGGCCCTAAGAGGAGGAATGGCAGGGAGTAAAGTTATGGATATGAAAGTTCCTCGATGGGAGGAAAGAAACTTTACCCCCGGATTTAAAATCGATCTTCACCTAAAGGATTTGAAAAATGCCCTAGTTACCGCTCAAGAGATGAAAGTTCCTCTTCCTTTTACCTCGTTGGTGAAGCAAGTCATGATAACTCTCTCTGGAAAAGGAGAAGGAGAAAAAGACCATGGAGCAATGATAAAATTTTGGGAGGAGTTAAGCCAGATAGAGGTAAAATAATTCGGTAAGAACTCTTGACTAACTTACCAGATTTTTTTATCATTTCTCCATCTTTCAGTTATCACTTATCCGGGGAAGGAGCACAGAGAATGGAAAGATATGTCTGCTTAGTTTGTGGGTATATTTATGATCCTAGAGAAGGAGACCCTGATTTTGGGGTGGAACCAGGCACTCCTTTCTCTAAATTGCCTGAAGACTGGATTTGTCCGGTCTGTGGAGCAAGCAAAGATCAGTTTGAGAGGGAATGATTTCACTCTTCCTCTCCCGCTAACCCAGCGCCTGCCAGGAATTCCTACATTATTGCCGGTTTCTTTGGTCAGGCGCTTTTTATTTACTCAAGCGTAAAGCAATCTCGTAACTTGTGTTTCAGCTCTATTAAAGCCATCATATCCCGGAAAAGTTCTTCGTGACAAGGGAAAAAGAGGAAAAAATATAATCCTCAGCAGTTACAAGACCAAATAAGAAGCCACCGGTTCTAACAAGCTTTAGCCTTTTCTTT
>JAKPIQ010000175.1 GCA_029549715.1 Candidatus Atribacteria bacterium
AGGAACTTCCACCACCACGATTCTCGTATTTTTAGTTTCTTCCCGAGGAGGAAGATGAAATCTCTTCCGGAGGTCAATCACCGGGATTACTCTTCCCCGCAAATTAATTACTCCTTCTACAAAGTCTGGAGCTCCGGGAACCCTGGTGATAGGTTGCAGGCGAATGATTTCTTCCACCTGGGATATGTCCACCCCGTAGGTTTCTTCTCCCAACTGAAAAGCCACTAATTGGAATTCTCTGGGCAAGGTTCTTCACTCCCTTTTTTATAGATTACGGTCTTATATTGCCAGTTATAAAAGGAAACCAATCCTTCTTCTTCCATATGAAGGATGGTCTCCCAGACATCTACTATTTCCGCTCCTAACTTCCGAGCTAAATCTTCTAAGAATATCGCTTCAGAAAAAGCACCCCAGATCTTCTCTTCTAATTCCTTCAGCGATTCTTCCTCGTATAACAAGGTTAATCCTTTCCTGATGAAGCCTTTTCTTCCTTACTCTCCGAAGAGGAACTTTTTTTTGAAAGAGGAACGATGATTAAATTCCGATAATTGAAGAACGCCGTCTGGTTATTTCTTACCTGTACCATTTTCATATTTGCTCTTGCCTCCTCTTATAAATATTATCGGCAATTTCTTCTAAAACTTTAGAGCCGGGAACTTTTTCTTTGAAAAAAGAAATCTGTGTATCTGGAACAATAGAAATATAGCAAAATACCACAGACCGCTTGATTTATAACAGCAGGGATACCCGAGATTCCTAATTTTCCAACAGTATCTCCATACAATGCAATCGCTATAATATCAATTCTGCAAGCTGTTTTTTCGCGATGGACGAGGACCTCGTCTATCGCGAAACGGCTCCATATCAGTAACCTTTCTCCTTACACAATCTATGGCAAATGTGCCGTTGCATATGACTCACTCATATCCACACGCAATGTAGATATGCTCTTCTTTATACGAATTACCACACAGATTCTATATTTTCTGTGCTAACGCAGATAACACCGGACTATAGACAGACTTTAGTGAGTTCTTTTCAATATACTACTCAACCGGAGCAAGGTGGTCAAGGGATTATCATTTCCCCTGCTCTTCCGCTATTTTTTCAATCTCCCGCAGGCGATGATAAACTCCGGATTTAGAAAGAGGAGGAGAGCAAAGGTCTCCTATTTCCCGAAGAGAAGCATAAGGATGCTCTAATCGCAGGCGGGCGACTTCTTGAAGGCGAGGAGGTAAAGAGTCCAGGTCAATTTCCTGGAGCTTCTGGCGCTGACGCAAGGAAGAGTTTACCGTTCTTTCCAGATTAGCGGTTTCCCAGTTTACCCACCGGGTGAGGTCGTTGATAGTGGATTTTTCTATGGCCAATTTTTCCCACTGCAGGTAAGCTTGAGAAGCTCCCAGATAGTGCAAGAAAGAACCAATAACGGAAGAATTTTTGGTATAAATATAATTCTCTTTTTTCCGTTCCCGAAACTGAAAGGGCAAATTTTTTTCCTCCAGATGCTCAAGAACTACAAAAACCAGATCAG
>JAKPIQ010000051.1 GCA_029549715.1 Candidatus Atribacteria bacterium
CAGTGGTTTTCCTTCCTCTGCTTTTTCAGTTCTTTTATTTTTACTTACGCCCTATTCCGTCGTTTTGTCTTTCGGGGGATTATAAAGGGGGGTACCCCCTTTATTGCTCCGTGGCGATCTCTTTATTGAATTACCTCAGGAGAGAAAAACGAGATTGCCAGCCAGGAATGGTGAGTTCGCAAAGAGGGGCAATAAAGCCACAAGAAGACTATAACCTGAGAGGGGATTTACAAAGTTTAAGAGGAAATAAAAAAGCCATCGGTTCCGACAAACCTTAGCCTTTTCTTTCTCACCTTCTCAGGTGAGAAACTTCAGGATGGACTTCCGCGCAAAGACTTTGAGCTTCTAATCTTTCAAACAGAAGCTCTTTTTTCCATCCTCCGGCTTAACTTCCCAGAACCGATGGCAAATATAATATACCACCATTCTTTGAGTTCGTCAATAGGGGGAGAAAAATTTTTTGGAAAATTATTTTCTTTTTCCCAAGAAAAGTAATTCCCTAGGTTTAGAGATATTGTAGCCCTTAATTCTCCTCACTCTTTTTCCCACAATATCGCTTATTGGTGTGGCTTTCTCGTGTTCTGCTTCTGAAAAATTTGATAATCACCAATCACTAAGCCCAAAATATCCGATTTTTCCTTGAATCTGCTTTGACTCTTTTTTTGAAAATATTAAATATACCTATATTCTGTTACTCCTTAATGAACAAAGATAATTCAGGCAATGCATTTTGCCTGACGTTTGGGGGACAGGAAGTTACTGAAGACAATTTGAACAAAACAGAACCAAGCCTTTTATCCCCTATCAGCGAAGCTTTTCCGGCTATTTCTCTTCCTTATCTTCGGCTGCAAACCAACTAAAGAAGCCAAAGAATCCGAAGAAACCGTAAAGGCCGGCATTACCCGTGATAAGACCCAGCAAACCCAATAAGCCCAACAATCCCAGATAACCGAGGTTTCTTTTTTTCATATTTTTTTACCCTCCTTTTAGGATATACTTTCTTCCAACTTTACTACTTTACCAACTTACAATCAAATAGAAGTTTATGATTAAGTAGTAGTATGATTGGAGCGAAGCGATAAGGAAGTTCACCGAGCAAGTTTTCTCTTTAGCTTATTCAGCACTCTTTTTATGCGTCCTTATTGTGCTTCTGGATAAACCTAACTGTCTTTCTGCTTCTGATAAGCAATCATAATAAAGGAGATATATAACTTCCTTTTGCCTGGGGGATAATATATCAAGAGGTAATTTTATGTCCTTCCTCTTTTCTTTTTCAGTAAAATAAGATAAGTCCGGGAGCAATATCTCTCTACCTTTCTTATATACATCTACCTTTCTTTTTTTCGTCACCCCGGCAACTTTCGAGCCGTTTTTAGCCTGCCCCTGAATGTATTTATCAGGGATCCAGACAATAAGGGGGAGAAAAAGATTCCCCCTCATAACCCCCGAAAAAACAAAAAACATAAAAAAATAAAAGACCACTGAGTGAGAAAAAGCCTCCTTCGGCAAAAACATTTGGATTCCCCGCTAAATTTCGGGAATGACGAAGGGAGAGAAGCCCTTGAATTCTCTCTTCTTCCACTTCTCCCTCGAAGGACTCGTATCTGCTCATAAAGCCTGCACCGCGTTGACAAGAAACACCTTTCATGTTATTCTTCTGTAAAGAAATTTCATTACAGGAGGTGAGAATATGCCGAGAAAAACTCAAATTGTAAACATGTCACTGCCCCTTGAGATTTATGAAGAGGTAGAAAAACTGGCTAAGGAAAAGAAAACCTCTAAAAGCGGAATCTTAAGGGAATCCTTAGAACGATATATTAAACAAGAGCAGCAATGGAACCTAATTTATAAATGGGGAGAAGAAAAAGCAATCTCCCTGGGTATTAAAGATGAAAAAGATGTCGAAAAGCTAATCCAGGAATACCGTCAGAGTTAGGCAAAATGATTAAAGTTGTTTTTGATACAAATATTTTCATATCTGCTATTCTAACTCCGGGAAACCCTAGAAAACTTGTAGACCTTGCGAGAGAGCGCAAGGTAATGCTTTTTACCTCGGAGTTCATAATTTGGGAAATAGAAAGAATTCTGAGGACCAAAATCAATATGGAAACTCCTCAAATTCTTGTGATTTTAAGTTCCATAAGAGAGATATCGTTGTTTGTATCTCCAGCGGTAGTCATCTCCATCATCGACAGAGACAAATCCGATAACAGGATTCTGGAATGCGCTATCGAGGCTAAGGCAGAATATATTGTTTCAGGGGATGAGCATTTATTGTCTCTGGGAAGATACGATGAAATTAGTATTGTAAATGCCTCTCAATTCTTGAAGATCTACCAAAGTAAGACAAATACAAATGTCAATTAAATAAATAGATTATAATATCCCGCAAAACCTGTTAAATTGCTCTCTGAATGGAGAAGAAAAGGATAGGTAAATTGCCACAGACAGCCTGCAGCAGGCAATAGGGGGAAACCCCCTATCACCCCCAAAAGACTAAAACATAAAGATAAAGGCAAAAAAGAAAAAACACCGAGGGAGAAAACGTCCCTCGCTATAAGGGGGTAAACCCCCTTATAACCCCCAAAAGACAAAGACATAAAACGGAAAACATAAAGGCAAAAAATAAAAGACAAAAGAATAAAAAGCACCGAGGGAGAAAACGTCCCTCGGTATAAGGGGGTGATGTCCTCTTGTGGTTCTGCTATAATCTTTCATGTGGATGACTGTAATAGTGATAACTTAGAAAGAACGAGCCTGGAGAAACCTGCCCAATGTATTACTAAGAAAAGGAGGCCCTCGTATGAGAGAGTTCACGGTGGTTATCGAAAAAGATGAAGATGGTTGGCTTATATCCTCCGTGCTGGAGCTTCCGGGGTGTCACACTCAAGGAAAGACTCTGGACGAACTAATGGAGAGAACCAGAGAAGCCATAGAGGCATACCTTGAAGCTTCTGGAGAAACTCAACTGGAAGAAAGCGAGTTTATAGGAATTCAAAAGGTCAAAATATAAAATTTCCCCCTGGTATGAGTTACTGAAGGAGAGAATAACGCCATGGCGAAAGTCCCAAGAGTGCGAGGAATGGAGATGATACGTTTCTTGGAAGCGAAAGGTTTTGACCACGTAAGAACGAAAGGGAGCCACTACGTGCTGAAAAGCTCCAGGGGGAAGATTGTGGTCGTACCGGTGCATGGAAGCGAAATCCTGGGCAGGGGTCTCACCCGAAAGATACTGCAAGACGCCGATATCTCTATGGAGGAGTTTATCGCATACTTTCAATAATCTACTTAAAATTCTTTCTGCATGAACCCGGACCTTCTTGCATCATCAAGTGCCTAATCCTTTATATTAAAGATAAAAGGGAGTTTATCCTGAAGGGAGAAGAAAGAGAGCAGCCTGCAGCAGGCAATAGGGGGAAACCCCCTATCACCCCCAAAAGACAAAAACATAAAGGCAAAAGCAAAAAAGAAAAAGCACCGAGGGGAAAAGCAAACAGCCTACGACGTAAACAAAAAATGAAAGACAGAAGAATAAAAAACTACTGGTGGGAAAGCATCCACCAGTATAAGGGGGAATTACTTCCCCCTTATCGACCCCTTTCTTTTCCATCATTCCGAGGAGCTTCCCCTCCTGTCATCGCGAGCACGGCGTATTTTGCCATGCGTGGCGGTCTCTTTATTGAATTACCTCAGCAAAGAAAAGCGAGATTGCCACGTAAGCGAAACCACGAACTCGCAATGACCGCCTTGGGTCTCCGCTTCTTTTTTGCTATTCCTGATATTTTTCCCTCTCTCGACTCTTTTCCCCTCTCCCTTGACGGGAGAGGGTCAGGGTGAGGGTGGACAATAAAGGGGTAACGCCCCCTTATAAACCCGACTATAGGGGGAAACCCCCTATCACCCCCTGAAAACAGAAAGGACAAAAGAAGAAAAGCACAAACACAAA
>JAKPIQ010000021.1 GCA_029549715.1 Candidatus Atribacteria bacterium
GAGCAGTTTTACCAGCTCCATCTATCTCTGCTGCTTCATAGACTTCTTGGGATATGTTTTGAAGCCCTGCCAAGTATAACATCATATTATACCCGGTCCAACGCCAGGTCATGGCTATGATTAATGTTACTTTTGACCAGAAAGGATCCAGCAACCATCTAATTGGTTCTTTAATTATATGTAAATTTATCAACATATTATTAATTAAACCTTCGGTGGAGAACATCATTTTAAACACTACGCTATATGCAACCAAAGAGGTCACAGCAGGCAAGAAAAGAGCAGTTCTATAAACACTCTTTAGTTTTAATTTTGGATCGTTAAGAAAAAAAGCAAAGATAAGCGCTAAAAATAGCATTATTGGTACCTGAATAACTAAAATCACAAAGATGTTTTTTACAGACAAAATAAAATAGTTGTCTTGTAGCAGTCTTTTATAATTTCCCAAACCCACAAAATTTTTTATTATACCTTTGGTAGAAAATGTTGATAAATATAAAGAATACACTAAAGGATAAAAAATAAACAATGCTAAAAAAATCGTTGCAAAACTGACAAAAATCCATCCCCACCTATTCTGAATTTTTTCAAACTCCTTCGTCACTATTAAGGCCCTCCTTATAGAATTATTTTTTAAACAATTCTATGGTATAGCCTATCGAGAGAAATGTGGAAAGAATAACGCCGGAGAACATAAAATACCTTTTTCGAATGTACTGAAAAGTTGGTCGCTTGAGAACATAAACGATTCATTAAGTAAAAAGGAAGGCCCTTTGGGCCTTCCTCTCCCCCTCTTTTTTAATAAGCTCCTATAACATTTCTAAGCTGGTCCTCAGCTTGTTTTAGTGCTTCTTCAATTGATAATTTCCCACTATAAACATCGGGCATTACTCCCATGATTGCAGCATCTGCTTCATAGGTATACAAACCATAATCAACTGAGGGAATCATCTCTATCCATTTTGCGAAATCCACATATATTTTTTGGTCTCCAAAGAATGGATCTCCAGCTGAATACGCTTCACCCTTTTGAGCTGGAAGCCAGGTTCCGACAGCTCCTCTATCAATTAATATCTTCTGGTAAAAATCAACATCTTTAGCGTAAATTTGATTTAAGAAATCAATTGCCAGATCTCTATTTTCCGAGTTTTCCAGTACGTACCAGCTTGACCCACCAAGGTTAGAAGCGTTCACCGATCCCGGTACATCAGGTCTTGGAATTGGAAGAACTCCCCACTTCCCGCTTTGGCTTTCTTCTGCCTTTATTGAGCCAACAATCCACACTCCTGTAATAACCGAAGCGACATCGCCTCCATTAAAGGCTGCTACCCATTCATTCCATCCCGATGTCTCTTTTGAAATTCCAGAATCGTTAATTTCCTTATAAATTCTAACAGCTTCTTTCAGGGCGGGATTATCTACGATATTTGGCTCTCCCTTTTCATCAAAATACCATGTTCCTGCCGACTGAAGCAGTATCCTCATCAATCCTCCGTCATATGGATCTCCTGCTTGCATATATTTTCCAGTTTTTTCTTTAAACACTTTGCCCAATTCTATATATTCATCCATCGTAATGCTGCTCAATTCACTGGTATCAATTCCCGCCTCTTCAAAGTAGTCTCTTCTGTAAAACCATCCAGCCACGCCAGAATCAAACGGGACACCATATACTCTGTCGTTTACAGTCATAAAGTCAAGTTTATACGAAGCGAATTCGCTGTAATCAAAGTGATCTGTCAAATCGGCAAACGCACCTGGATATGATTCTAAATATTTTTTTGCGTTATAGTCTTCAATCAATACAATCTCGGGAAGATCTTTTTTCACACCAGATGCTAAGATAGTATTCAATTTTTGTTCTACATCTGCTTTTGCCATACTAACAATTTCAATTTCTGCATCTGGATTAATCTTATTATATCTTGCTGCTGCTTCTTCCATAATAGCAACATTAAAATTGGGATCCCAACACCATATCGTTATTTTGCCAGAAAGTTCTGCAGCACTGGCGACTGCAACTAACCCAAATAGCAAGACCGACAACATAAAAATCACAAAAACCCTTTTCATACCCACACCTCCATAATTTTTAATAGCTATACTTAAAAATAGTATTCATCGTTCTCTCTAACTTCTCTTCTCTCAGACAATTTCGGAGGCCTTCCGGGAATCCTTCTTCTCTTCAGCCTCTCCACACCTTTATTACTTTATCAGCGAATATAGCCTGTGGTAATACTAGCTATCGCTGCTTCATACCCTCCTGTAAACACTAGGCCCCATCACTTTATTACACGCCTTTTGCGGAAAACTATAAACATTTTCTCTACTTATCACCTCCTTTATCCTCTCCCCCTGGTTGATGTCCTCACCACCAATTTTTCTTCCAGCACCACTTGTCGAGGGGGAGAAGAGTTTCCATCTTTAATCCGGCTGAACAAAAGAGAGGCAGCCGTTCTCCCCGCTTCATAAGTGGGAAGAGCAACGCTGGTAAGAGGGGGCTCTAACACTTCGGCAATTATGTCATCCACTCCCACCAGAGACAAATCCTCAAGAACTTTTATTCCATCTTCTCGAGCTGCCTTTAACACTCCAATAGCTAATTGCTCGCTGAAAGCAACAATGGCGGTGGGTTTTTGAGGGTAGCTAAATAAAATTTTAGCCTGGAGATAACCGCTTTCTTGAGAGAAATCTTCGGCATCTACCAGAAAATGAGGGTCAATTTCTACTCCAAAATCTTCCAGAGCTTTCTTGCACCCTTCAAAGCGACGCTTGCTTATACCACTTTCTTTTACCCTCAATATGGCAATTTGCCGATGTCCCAATTCTAAAAGATGACGAGCAGCCTGATAACAACCTTTCTCTGCATCTCCTGTAACTACATCAGAGGCACAGAGCCGGGTAGAGCCATAACAGTTAATTACTGGTATCTCTTGCTTTTTGAAAGTGTCACACATATCATTCAACACCTGGTTATAAGGAGTGGAATAGATAATTCCTTCCACCGGTGGCGAAGAAACATCTTGACAAATCGTTCAGTTTTTATGATATCGTTATCGTTACTACACATAAGCACATTGTACCCTTCCTCAAAAGCCACATCCTGGATTCCTCGCACAATTCGAGAATAAAAGGGGTTAGCTATATCAGGTAGGAGATACCCAATGGTCATAGTTTTATTAGTACGTAAGCTTTTAGCTAATGCATTATAGTTATAGTTGAGCTTTAGAGCAGCATTAAAAACCTTCTCCTTAGTTTCTTCTGTAACATATCCATATCCGCCTAAAGCCCGACTGGCAGTGGCTACTGATATTCCCGCTTCTCTGGCCACGTCCTTTATGGTGATTTTCGCATCTTTCATAATTTTCCCTCAAATTTAAGAAAACGTTATCATATTAACCTACCCCTGTCAAGAATTCGAGGGCTCTATAATAAAGTGGGTGGGGATATCTAAAAAGCATAGCAGAAAACCCGGGCGAGCTTCTAACCCAGAATGTATTAAACTTTTAACCAGGACAACCATACCAAACAGATATCCCTTTAAGATGATATAATTCTCTTATGTTAAACACTAATACTGATAGCCCATGAGCAGAAGAGCGAAAAGCCGAAGAGGGCGATGGGCAAAAATTGCCCTCCTGATAGTCGTAGTCTTAATGGGTGGCTTCTTTTTGATTAAAATCCTTCCTTTTAACTCCGTATTTGCTCCTTTTTTCCATGTTTATTCCAAAGTTTACACCAAAGTTATTGAACCATTAATGGATGATTCCGAGCGAGTTCTCATCTTTGCTCCTCATCCTGACGATGAAACCTTAGGTTGCGGGGGAGCCATTCAAAAAGCGGTAAGGGAGGGAAAAACAGTCAAGGTAGTTTTTGTAACTTCTGGTGATAGCTTTGGGAATGATTACGAAATGACCGGTCCTGCTAAAGATTTACCCAGAGGAGTGGCATTGGGATATCTCCGGCAAAAAGAAGCTCTGGAAGCCACAGCTATTTTAGGCCTGGAAAAAGAACATGTTATTTTTTTAGGTTATCCAGACCAGGGAATAGAAAAAATGTGGTGGACATACCGAAGTGGTGACCACCCTTATTACTCCCCTTATACTAAAACTGATAAATCACCTTATTTATCCGGATACACTATTTCTGCCCCTTACCTCGGAGAAGCGCTACTCCAGGATATCCTGGATATCCTGGAAACCTTCCAGCCCCAGATTATTTATCTTCCCCACCCTGCCGACCTTCATTCCGATCACTGGGTAACTTATAGTTTTGTGAAAGAAGCCTTGGAGCGACTGCGGCGAAAAGGCTCCCAATGGGTAAATGACATTAAAATTAACCTTTATCTGGTTCATTTTGGTCGAATAAAATGGCCACCCCTGTGGGGATATGCGCCTCACCTTCACCTCGCCCCTCCTTCTCAGCTTATGTCCACCCGGAACTGGATTGGTTTGGAATTAGAGGAAGAGGAAATTACCAAAAAAAGAGAAGCTATCAACCAATATCGAAGTCAGCAAATAGTTCGGGAATTCCTACTGGCATTTGTTAAAGCCAATGAGGTTTATGCTATTGATAATAACTATTATGTAAAAGAAAATGAAAGTACCTTCATCCCTGATGAAAAAGGAGAATTTACTATTCCCAAAATCATCAATGGGGGAGATATTCAAGGATTAGAGGTAATACTGGAAGAAAATACAATTATCTTGAAGCTGTATCACGACTCGGGCGCTCCACCTCAGGCTCGTTATCGCTTTTATCTCCTGGGATATAAAGATGGTGAGGTAGTTTTTCAGGAGAGTTATGTGCTTTTTGACCGGAAGAAAATAATCCGCCTTCAAGGAGACTATCTTTGCTATTCTCCAGTGGTTCTGAAAGACAGTGGATGGGTGGCCCTTGCTTTTCTCTTCGAACATCTTCCTTTTCCTGACACTCTTTTTTTAAGTGTGGAATCTTTTACTTCCCAGTTAGTACTTGACCGTCTTCCCTGGAGCATGGTGGTTTTAGAAAACGATGGTATGGTCATCCATTCCTCTTTAGAAGAGTAATAATGTAGTCCCGGTGAGGATGGTAGGTAACCTCCTCAAATACCTTGTAGAATCGGTGATTTTCCTGGTAAAGATTATGGATAATTTTCCCCGAGGGGTAAAAATGGCAGAGAAGCAGATAACCAAAAGGTCGCAAGTGACGGAAAAACTTCTCCTCCAGAGGTTGAAGAACATCTTTCCCTCCTAAGTAATATAAAATTTCTGAAGCCAGAATAAGATCAAAAGTTCCTTCTATATCTTCCCTCACAATATCGAGCTTCTGAAGGTGCACTCTATCACCAAAATCTTTTAACCTTTCCCGGGCTCGGGAAAGAGCAGTGGGAGAAATATCCACTCCCCGGACTCTCTTTCCTTTCTCAAGAAGTAGTTGAGTAAAGACCCCCTCACCGCACCCTATTTCCCAGATGGTTTCCGCCTCCTCCGGTATGGCCTGGAGAGTTTTAAGGTATTTTTCTCTCTCAAAATGGGAGTGCTCATAGTTCCAGGGGTCTTGTTTCTGGCGATAAAGGTTTTCAAAGTGCTTCTCAGTAAAATACAGGGGAAGAAAATCAGTAAATATTCGCCAGCCCCAGTTTTGGGCCTTAGATTCCAGGCGATAAAACCAATCATTCCCCATCTTTTTCTCCAGTAACGGGGGTATAGCTACCAGGAGAGGAGTTCTTTTCCTTTTCTATGGCCATGAGGAGATACCAGCCTGCCCAGCGCTCGTAGGGAGAAAAGCGCCGCAGCACTTCTTGAGCATCGGTGGTAGAGACCGGTTGGTCGCTTCCCCCATAGAAAAAACCTATTGCTCTTCTCAGGCCCAGGTCGCCAGGGGCGAAACAATCATTAGTTGGCATCCACCGGGCAACTATAAACTGGGCACTCCACAGTCCTATTCCGGGAAGCTGAACTAAAAAATCAACTACCTGAGAAGAGGATAAAGTCTTCCAAGATGCCGGGTCTATTTCCTCTCTTTCTATCAAGTTAGCCAATTGATGAATTGTCCGGGATTTAGCACCAGACATCCCTATCCCTCTTAGCTCCTCAGGAGAGATTTTTGCTATATCCCGGGGAGCGGGAAAAGCAAAAATAGTCTCTCCCTCTCTATAAAAAGGGCCTGGTCCCCACTCCTCCACCAGGCGTTTCCTCAAAACTGAGGCCACCTTCATAGAAATTTGTTGCTCCAGAATAGTAGTTACTGCTGCCTCAAATAGACTTCGAGAGCGGGGAATTCGCGCTCCGTAAAATTCCTCTATAATCTCACTCATAACTGGATCCTTTTCCCCTAACCGATAAAAAGGGAGAGGGTCTTCGCTAAAACCCAATATAGAAGAGAGCTCCTTCGCGGCTCCCTCGCTTTCTGAGGTTATCTCTAAAAGAGGATTCCTCCCTTCTCCCTTTTCCACTACTTGCGCGATTTCCACCTTCTCCTCTCCCAGTGCTATCCACCATCTACCTTCGCTCCAGAAAAAAGAGCGGTCTAAAAAGGCATGATAAGTTTCCAGATAAGGAAAAAGAGTAAAAGGGAAAGGGGGACGAACAATCGAGGTAATTATGGCCAATTCTCCTTTCGTAGCTTTGAAAAATAAGACACCAAAAGAGTGGTCCAGAAAGCTAAATCCAGAACAAATGGTGCCTTTGGTGGCGAAGGTTTACCTGCCGGATAATTTCTATCTTTCATAGTATGCGCCATGATATCCATCCTGATTGCCCTAAGAGGAGCAAGCTTAAAAATATAAAAAGGGCGGCTAAAGCAATCTTAGAAAAAACGATGTTTTTTCTCGCAAAATTCACTAAAGCTTTAGATTGACTTCCCCAAAAAATGGCTAAAAACACAGCTAAAAGAGGAATCATAAAAAAAGCGTTGTAAAGCACAAGGTATCCCAATGCCTGCCAGCGGTAGGGAGTTGCTTGAGCAATATACATGATGGTAGGAAGATATATCTGTCCGGTGCAACCTGCTTCTAAGAGAGAAATAACAAAACCACTTAAGATAGCAGCCACCACTAAATTTTTTTCGGTAAAGCTATTTTTTAGATATTGATTGATACGGCGTCGCCAGCTCTCGGGGAGCCCCAGAGTCATACCAGTTTCTTTTCCTTCCCTTTTATACTGAATGGCATCTTTAATACTCAAAGCAGCAAAAACTAAAAGTAATAAAGCCATGATTAAATAAAGAACTCGAGAAGCAGTTTGATAAACAGATAAAGCCTGCCAGAATTGAAAAAGGCCCAGGCCTATAAGGAGATAAGTAACAAAAACTGCTGCACTATAAGTTAAACCCACTTCCAGAATCCGGCGACGGGAATGTCCCAGAAGTAAAAGCAAATTTACCATAAAAACTATAGTGGCAAAAGCACAGGGATTAAGTCCATCCAAAAGGCCTGCCCCCATTATTATCCAGGGAGTAAATTTTCGAAACCGGCGGAAGATTAAGTCCTCCCCCTCCGGAGGAGGACTTATCTCCTTTTTTCCCGATTCTACAGTTTTCTGGATGAGCTCTTCCAATTTAGAAGCGAATTTCTTTTCATCTTCTTCGGCTACAAAACCAGCATCAGAAAACACCTCTACCGAAGTTATGTTCTTTACCTGCCAGTGTTCCTCCCATTCCACCATCTTTTTATAGTTATCAGAAAAAAGATAATCCAGATAAATAACCTTTATTTTGTCCTTGTATTTATCTACCAGAGGAGGAACAACTTCGTTTTTTAATTGCTGACAAGTAGGGCAACGAGAAGAGTAGAAAAAGAAAAGAAGAGATTTTTCTTCCACAGCAAGCTTTTTTTGAAAATCGGGAGAAGAATCTCTTTCTACGAACTGTACTTTTTCTCCTTCTTCTGCAGAGAACTTCTCCCGGAGCAGGGGAAGGTTTTCCCCCGTCCCCACTACTATTATTGAATCTGCTTCTTCTGTTTCTTTAAGATATTCATCCCAGGGGACATCAGGGTCATCGTGGAGAAAATTAAAAATTAAAACTTGATGATAGTTATGGGTAAAAGAAAGAAAGGGGGAGAAAGTAGAGCTTCCCTCAAGAAACAAGTCCGAAACCACAACTCCTAAGACTTTTTCCCTATTTTCTTCCAGAAATGAGATTCTCTTTTCTATATCTGAGAGGGAAGGTAAAAGCACAGTGTTACTCGAGCTCTCCAGAATATTTCCCCATTCCCCTTCTCCTAGCTCATGCCCCCCCAGGTCAATCCGTAAAACTACTCCATTCTCAGGAGGAGGTTGGGTCAGGTTACCGTAGAAAAGAACCTCATAAGCTTCTGCACCTGAGGGGAAAAATAAAAGCACACTCAGGAGGAGAAAACAAAATATTCTTTTCATAACCTTCGTCCTTTCATCGTATTTTTTAAAATAAATTCCCTTATATTATATCTTAATCAGAAGCTCCGGAAAGTTAAAAACTGTTTTATACCATTTATCTCTCTTTTGGGCTAAAATAACTAAGGAGAGGGAAGCTTTTTCTCAGTCTTAAGTAAAACCATGTGATGGCACTCTACAGCAAAAACTTAAAAGTGACAAAGATAGAAAAAACTGAAATGATAACACCAAGATGCTTTTCTCGGTCCGGGAGAAAAAAACATCCCTCTCAGTACTCCCAGCTGATACCTGGAGTAAAGCATGAGAAAAATGAAGGGCGAAGTACAGGAATGTTACAATAGATTTTGCGATTCACTATGATAATTATTCTAATGAGAGGAGGAAGAAAATGAGGAGATTATTTGGAACTTTTGGTATCAGGAGAGTAGCTAACGAAGTCCTCACTCCCGAGATGGCCACCAAATTAGCTCTCAGTTTTGGAACTTTTATCTCTGGAGAACAAGTGGTAGTAGGTCGCGATTCCCGCAAACATAGCGAGATGCTTTATTATGCTGTGATTTCCGGGCTACTTTCTACTGGATGTCCAGTAACAGAATTAGGAGTCACCACCACTCCTGCCCTGCAGTGGGCTTGCCGGCAATGGAACCAATGGGGGGCCATGATTACCGCCAGCCACAATCCTCCCCAGTGGAACGGTATAAAATTTATGGAAAAAACCGGGAAAGGCTTAGACCGAGAAAAAGATGAAGAAGTAGAAAAAATCTACTTTGAAGAGCAATTCGTCCGTGTCCCGGGGATGAAAATTCAATCAGAAACTAAAAAAAGAGACATCCGCTGGGATTATATTGAAGCCATAATTCAAAAGGTAGACGCCCAGGCCATAAGAGAAAGACGATTCCGGGTAGCGTTAGACTGTGCTAACGGAGCCCCCTCCCTCATCACTCCCTATCTACTGAGTGAGCTGGGATGCCAGGTAGTAAGCCTGAACGCTCATCCTGATGGCCACTTTCCGGGGAGAAATCCCGAACCTGTACCTGAAAACTTATCGGATTTAATTGCCCTTATCAAAAATTCTCCGTTTGCGGTGGGCTTTGCCCAGGATGGAGACGGAGACCGGCTCATAGTAATTAAAGAAAATGGAGAATTCGTCCCCGGTGACCTGAGCGTAAGCCTGGTAGCTCGAGAATTAGCTCGTCGAGAAACCCCCGGACCTATTGCCACCACTGTGGCCACCACTCACATCTTGCAAGAAATCGCTCGGGAAACTAACCGAGAAGTAATTATCACTGAAGTAGGAGATTTAGTGGTAGCTAAAGCCCTGCAAGAGCATGGAGGAATATTTGGTTGTGAGGAAAACGGAGGAATGATTTTCCCCGACTTTGTATGGGGAAGAGATGGAGCCATGGCTGCAGCTCAAATTCTTCACCTGATGGCCAGAGAAGATAAACCTTTGAGTGAGCTTCTCAGAGAATTACCTCCTTATTATCAGGTAAAAACTAAATTAGAAATAGACCCTCACAAAAGAGAAAAAATCTTACAAGAAGTAGAGAAAGCCATGGCTGAGGAAAAAAACCAAAAAGAGGTCATCACCATCGATGGCTATAAAGTTATTTTTGAAGATGGGAGCTGGCTGTTAATTCGTTTCTCGGGAACTGAGCCATTGGTCAGAGTTTTCGCTGAATCTAAAGACCGAGAAAGAGCAGAAAACTTAGTCAAAAAATATTTAGGCCTCATAAAGGGAATTTAATCTTGAGCCAGATATTGAAGATAATAAAAGTTCTCTTTTTTCTCCCGGGCTAAGTCAGTAAAAGGACCATGGCCGGGAAATACTGCAGTAGTGTCAGGAAAGCGATTAAAAATCTCCTCTAAGGAGGCAAGGAGGTCACGAAACGACCCCCCGGGAAGGTCAACTCTTCCTACCGACCCGGCGAATAGAGTATCGCCGCTAAAAAGCCAGTTTTCCCCGGGGAAAAAAAGGCAAACACTTCCCGGGGTATGACCAGGAGCGAGGAGAAAAGAAACTCTCTCCCAGGGAGTATCCAAAAATAAATTGTTTTCTCTTACCACCCAGTCAGGAAGGGGAGAAACAAAAGGAGAGAAAAAATCCCGGGATAAATTTAAGTCCGGGTTGATTAAATAAACCAGGTCTCTTTCTCCTATTACCAATCGGGCCTGAGGAAAATGCTCTTTAAAAAAGGCATTACCCCCGATGTGGTCAATATGACCATGGGTGTTGATTATGTACCGCAACTTCAAATTCCGTGATTCTATTTCCTCTTTTATTTCTCGGGAGGGAACAGCAGGGTCAATGAGCACAGCATCTGAGTCATTATGAACCAGATAGCAATTGGTGGCAAATTCTCCCAGAATAAAATGTTCGAGCTGTACAGTCATTCATTTCTCCTTTCTTTACTATCCAGAATTATAGTAACGGGACCCTGATTATGAATTTCTACTTCCATAAAAGCTCCAAATACCCCTCGCTCTACTTTTACTCCTTCTCTCTCCCACCCCTCTCCTACCTCTTCATACCATTTTTTCGCTACCTCCGGAGGAGCAGCCTGGTCAAAACTGGGGCGTAACCCCCGCCGACAATCACCGTAAAGGGTAAATTGAGAAATGAGGAGAATTTCCCCTCCCACTTCCTTCACGCTCCGGTTCATCTTCCCTTCTTCATCTTCAAAAATGCGCAGATAGGGAACTTTATTTATCAGGAACCGGGCATCTTTTTCTCCATCATCCCTGTGTACTCCCAAGAGAACCAGAAGACCTGTTCCAATTTCTCCCACTGTTTTCCCCTCTACTCTGACTCGTGCTTCTTTCACTCTTTGAATCACTGCTCTCACCTTAAGGCGAACACTCCTCCCCGCCGGACACTTCTCACATTAGCTATCCTTCCTACCTCGCGGAAAATATTATCCAATTCTTTTCGATCTTTAACCTCCAGAAGAAGATATATTCGAGCTTCATTTCCCATAGTGCTAGCGCGCACTGATTTTATTCCCACCTGAAAGTTAGATATGGTATTAGAAACATCAGCCAGAAGTTTGGGACGGTCTAATGCTTCTATTACCACTCCAGCATGATATTTAGTTCCTTCTTCTTCTCCCCAGGATGCCTCCAGAAAACGTTCTCCATCTTGAGAAAGTTGATTCAAATTAGGGCAATCTACCCGATGAATGGTAATCCCCTTTCCCTTGGTAACAAAAGCCACAATCTGGTCTCCCGGAACAGGAGTACAACAGCGAGCCAGCTTTACTGCGAGACCAGTAGCCCCCTGAACTACAATTCTTTCTTCTTCCCGGGTAATAGTATCGGGCTCTTTCTTTTTCTTCTGCACTCGGCGGCGAATGGTATAGGGAATAACTTTGTTTGCCACCTGGCGAGCACTGTATCTCCCCTCACCGATAGCAATATAGAGCTCCTCTTCTTCCCGGAGTTGATTCTCTTCTCTAAACTGGGAGATATTTTTCGCCACCAGCGCCCTTTCTTCTGGAGTAAGAGAATATTTTTCTAACTCTTTTTCTAAGGCCTCTCTTCCTTTTTCCCGGTTGAGGTCCTGATTTTTCTTACGCAAGAAAGCCCGAATTTTATTGCGAGCTCCAGGGGTTCTGGCAATTTTCAACCAATCAACGCTGGGGCCAGAAGAGGAACGAGAGGTAATAATTTCTACTATATCGCCACTTTTGAGCTCATAACTCAAGGGGACCATCTGTTTGTTAACTTTGGCTCCTACACAGTTGTTTCCCACTTCGGTGTGAATGAGATAGGCAAAATCAATAGGAGTGGAACCTTGAGGAAGTTTTTTTAAATCCCCTTTAGGAGTAAAAACATATACCTCATCATCAAACAAGCTGATTTTCAGACTCTCCATAAATTCCTGAGTACTTTTTAAGTCTTGCTGCCACTCTAATATTTGGCGAAGCCAGTTCATTCGTTCATCAAACTTATCATCACTTTCTGCGGTTTTACCTTCTTTATAACGCCAGTGAGCGGCAACTCCATATTCTGCTACCTGATGCATATCCCAGGTCCTGATTTGCACTTCTACAGGTGCGCCCCGGGGACCTATAACTGTGGTATGGAGAGACTGATACATATTAGACTTGGGAACGGCAATATAGTCTTTAAATCTCCCTTCTACTGGTTTCCACAAAGTATGCACTATTCCCAGAACAGCATAGCATTCTTCCACCTCTCGAGTAATCACCCGTAGAGCAACCAGGTCAGGGAGGTCTTCCAGACTTATTTTTTGCCGGTTTAATTTATTATAAATACTGTAAATGTGCTTAAACCTGCTCTGGATTTCTGCTTCAATCCCTGCTTTTTTCAAGCGAGCTTCCAGTTCCTGTTTTGCTTCTTCTATTTGTTTTTCCTGCGCTTCTTTAACTCTTTCTATTCCTCGCTGAATATTGCAATAAGCTCCCGGATCCAGAAAAAAGAGACTGAGGTCTTCTAACTCGGTTTGAATTTTATTGATTCCCAGACGATGAGCAATAGGAGCAAAAATCTCTAATGTTTCTCGAGCAATGATTTCTTTTTTGTCCCGATACTGATATTTAAGGGTCCGCATGTTGTGCAGGCGATCGGCTAACTTTATTATGATAACCCGCACATCCTGAGCCATAGCAATGAAGAGACGACGATAATTCTCTACCTCCGCCTCTTCCCGGCTAGTATAGCTAAACCCCTTACTTAGCTTGGTTACCCCTGCTACCAGGCTTGTAATCTCTTCTCCGAAGTTTTCTCTAAGTTCCTCTTCAGTAACTTCGCTATCTTCTAAAACATCATGGAGAAGAGAAGCAGCGATGGTGCTTTCGTCCATTTTCAAATCAGCAACGATATGAGCCACTGCTAAGGGATGAATGATAAAAGGCTCACCTGATAAGCGAACCTGACTACGGTGAGCCTCCAGGGAAAAAGAAAAAGCCGCATTTATTAAATCACGATTGAAATCGGGATGGTAAAGGCTAATCTTATCCAGCAGCGATTCTATGGTCTCTACCCCACTCCCGCCAAGGAAATAACCTCCCCTAATTTTTTATTTAAAACAAAAGTTATCTCTCAAAATTCCCGGTGAGCTAAAGACGGATAAGAGAGTAGACAGGGTAAGAAGATAATTTTTCTCTGCCCCTCAGGGATTCTAATTCGATAACAAAGCCAATGCCTATGATTTTACCTTCCAACTCTTCTACCATCTCGCAAACCGCCTTAGTAGTACCCCCGGTAGCCAGGAGGTCATCCACAATTATCACTTTCTGTCCCTTCTCTATAGCATCGCGATGAATTTCTAAAGTAGCTGACCCATACTCCAAATCATAGGTTTTAGAAAGAGTAGGAGCAGGGAGTTTCCCTGCTTTTCTCACCGGCACAAAACCACAACCCAGAGAATAAGCTAAAGGGGCACCTATGATAAAGCCCCGGGCTTCTATGCCTATTACTAATTCTACCTCTTTATTCTCGAAGAGCTCCACCAATCTTTCGATAGTCTCCCGGAAAGCCGGGCCTTCCTTCAGTAAGGTAGTGATATCTTTAAATTGCACACCAGGCTGAGGAAAATCGGGAATATTTCTTATATATTTAGCCAGATCCAGACCCAACTCTATTTCTTTCACTTCTTGATCCTCCAATCCTGAATTTTCAAATAAGGATAATTTCCTAAGTTATCGCGATGAATTTCAAAAGCAAGGTCTACAAGAGAAGAGTTAACCAGAGTAGCCGCTTTCTCTTTGCCATTAATTACCACCATTTCTTGTGATTCTCTCCCCTGTTTTACCAGCAAGCGGAGGTGTTGCTCATTTCTCCCCCATATCCAGCTTTTAACTAAAGAAGCATCTAAAACGGCAAAAAGAGGAGGGGGATTTTTCTCTCCGAAAGGCTTAAGCTTGTCCAACCACAAAAGAGTCTCTTCATTGACTTCCCGCAAACCCACCAGAGCATCCACCACTAACCCCCGCCCGGAGCGAGCTTTTTCCACCTCTCCGGCAAAGTTATCGT
Source organism: Candidatus Atribacteria bacterium (assembly GCA_029549715.1). GTDB lineage: Bacteria > Atribacterota > Atribacteria > Atribacterales > Caldatribacteriaceae > Sordicultor. The sequence goes on from JAKPIQ010000021.1 coordinate 14,352, forward strand.
TTAAAAAATTCCGCAAATTCCCCACCCTATCAGCAGAAAGCCGGAGCCCGACGGCCATCTCGTGGCCCCCGTAGCGGGCCAGAAGTGAAGAACTGCACTCTAAGGCCCTCGAGAGGTTAAAGCCGGCAATGCTACGACCAGAACCCATTGCCACCCCCTCAATTTCAGTCAAAACTATTACCGGGCGATCCAGTTGCTCACTAAGACGAGAAGCCACAATGCCTAAAACCCCCTGGCTCCATTCTGAACCCGAGACTACCACTATTTCATCTTGAAGATAAACCTCATTTTCCTTATCCTGAAAAATACTTTCTAAAACTTTTTCTTCTTCTTTCTGCCTGCGGTAATTCAGAGTACCCAAATAATTCGCCAATTCTATGGCCTCTTCATATTCATCGCTCAAGAGTAAATCGAGGGCCGGCTGAGGGTCTTCTACTCGACCTGCAGCATTGATACGAGGAGCTAAAATAAAGCTCACTTCCTGTGTTCCTATCGTTCTTCCAGTGAGGCCAGAAACTTCAATAAGAGCCCGAAGACCACAACAGGGATTCCGGTTCAACTTCTCCAGGCCATAATGGACAATGACCCGATTCTCTTCCAGAAGAGGAACTACATCGCTCACCGTCCCTATACAAGCCAGGTCTATATATTCTTCCACTGGATTTATGCTGGTCTCTCGATATTCCCCATAAGCTTGAGCTAAAGCTAAAGCTATCCCCACTCCAGAGAGGGGAGAGATCATCTCTCGGGAATCTCTATCCCAGGTACTTACCACACATACCTCCGAGGGCCAGAGGTCAAAGTCGGGGAGATGATGGTCGGTAACTAAAACCAGAACGCCTTTATTTTTTAATGCCCCAATTCCCTCTCTATCTCTGATGCCACAATCCACTGTCACCACAAGATGGGGTTTTCGCTTTAAGATGTCTTCTGCCGCCTCCCGACTGAGCCCATAACCTTCTCGAAAACGGTTAGGTATATAAATCTCTACCTCGAGAGAGAAAAGCCGCAGAAAACGAGCTAAAAGAGCTGCCGCGGTTAAGCCATCAGCATCATAGTCGCCAAAAATAAGAATTTTTCCTCTTTCTCTAATCACCCTATCTAAAAGCAAAACCGCTTCTTTTAAATGAGGTAGCTCCTGGAGTTTGTGCAACAAAGAAAGACGGGGGTTTAAAAAGTCCCGTGCTTCTTGAAGGGTAAAAACCCCCCGGTTCATCAGCACCCGAGCAATAGAAGAAGGCATAGAAAGAGAACGAGACAAGCGCTTCAGGTAGCCTTCGTTCACTTTTCTAATTTGCCATTTTTTTTCCAAAGATACCTACCTCCGCAATGGTTTTCTCTTTTCCCAGTCTACCCACAGAGAACCAACCACAAAAATGGAAGAATAAGTACCAGTGATAAGTCCAATTAATAAAGTAAGGGAAAAATCCCGGAGCATTTCTCCCCCTAAAATCAAAAGAGCCAGAACCGGTAAAATAGTGGTTAAAACTGTGTTAACGGTACGGGAAAGAGTTTCATTGATGCTCCGGTTAACCAGTTCCTCGAAAGCTTCTCCCTTCTTGCGCAAAGCTAAATTTTCCCTTACTCGGTCCATTATTACAATGGAATCATTGATTGAATAACCCAGGATAGTTAAAATAGCTGCCAGAACCGGAGCACTGAATTCTCGCTGGAGAAGAGATAACATTCCCAGAACGACCAGGGCATCATGAGCTAAAGCAACAATAGAGGTAACCCCGGGACGGAATTCAAAACGTATAGACACATAAACGAGAATTCCGAGAAGAGCCACTAAAACAGCAGTAACTGCCATCCGACGCAAATCTGCTCCTACTGCTGGCCCCACGTCTTCTACTCTTACCAGCTCCATTTCCCCAAATATTTCTCCCAAAGTTTTTGCTACCCTATCTTGTTCCTCAAGGCTGAGCTTGGGAGAACGAATGATTACCTCTTGAGGAGAGAAGCGCTGCACCGTGCTTGTGGCAAGATCCAGCTTTTCTAAAGCCTCTCGCACTTCTTCCACTTCCACCTCCCGGTTAAACCGAAACTGGAGAAGGGTTCCTCCGACGAAATCTATACCATAGTTTAATCCCTGCACTAATAAACTAATCAACCCCACCGCTATAACAGCAATAGAGATAATATAAGCTATGCGACGGTTTCCCACGAAATTCAGGTTAGGATTTTTTATCAATTCCATTTGTTTTTACCTCCTGGCCCTTCAAGCTTCAAGCTTAATCCGTTCAGCAAAGAAGTCTATTAAAGCTCGAGTAACCCAGATACCGGTAAACATGCTGCATATGATACCTAAAGTCAGAGTTACTCCCAGACCTCGCACCGGACCTGACCCCAGATAAAACATCATAACTGCAGCAATCAAAGTGGTAACATTAGAATCTAAAATGGTGCGAAAAGCTTTATTGAATCCCGCTTCTATCGAAGCTCGCCAGGTTTTCCCTGCCCGATATTCCTCTTTAATCCGCTCAAAAATCAAAACATTGGCATCTACCGCCATACCCACCGTAACTATAAAACCGGCAATTCCCGGTAAAGTCAAGGTGGCTCTAAGACCGATAAAAAGAGCCAGGAAAAAGATAGCAAAAGAAGCTAAGGCTAAATCGGCCAGTACCCCCAGCCACCCATAGAAAATTATCATAAATACCACAACCAGGAGAGCACCGACTACCGCTGCTCGAAGACCATAAGTGATAGAATCCTGACCCAGGGAAGGCTCTACAGAGCGGTTTTCTATCACCTCTACTTTAACCGGTAGAGCCCCCGCCCGGAGTAATATGGCCAGATTCTGCGCTTCTTCTAAAGTGAATCTTCCGGTAATCTGGGCCTCTCCTCCCATTATAGGCTCTTGCACCACCGGGTTAGAAATAAGGTTGTCATCCAGATAAATTCCTATGGACTTTCCCACATTAAGAGTAGTGGCCTGAGCAAAAAGTTTGGCTCCCTCTTCATCAAAAGATATGGCAACCACTGGTCTTCCAAAACGGTCATATTGCACCTGAGCATTTTTAAGGTGGGCTCCGGTTAAAAGGGTGTTACCATTTTCGTCTTTAAACTCCAGAAGGGCAGTACGCCCAATCACCTCCACTGCCCTTTGAGGGTCAGTGACCCCCGGCAACTGGACGAGCACCCGACGCTCCCCCTGCCGGGCGATAACCGGCTCTGCAACACCTAATTGATCCACCCGGTTACGGATAATCTCTACCACTCTTCTCACTGCATCGCTGTCTACAGGAGCCTCAGGAGTGTCCACGCACTCGAGTAGAATGTGAGAACCTCCCTGTAAATCAAGACCCAGGCGAATTTTCTGCTTTACCGGCATAATAACCACCAGAGATATGACTACTAAAGCCACAGATACAATCAGTCCCCAGGGTAAATTGCCTCTTCTCAAGTTTCTTCCTCCTCCAGTAAATTAGCCTATAAGCTATTCCTTAGCAGCCACAGCACTCTTGGACATGCGGATCTTGGTGTTTTTATCCACTTCCAACAATATCTCATCATCGTTTACCTCAGCCACCGTTCCATGAATTCCTCCTATCGTCACCACTTTGTCTCCCTTTTGAATGCTATTCCACAGTTCTGCTTGCCTTTTCTGCCTCTGTTGTTGAGGACGAATAAGGAGAAAATAAAAGATAAGGATCAACAAAATAAGGGGAAACAGCTGGGCAATAATGCTGGGTGCAGGAGGTGCAGCGGGTGTAGCAGGTACAGGTGCTTCATTAGCAGCGTGAGCCAGAGAAATAAACCAGTTCATCATCAGTCACTCCTTCCTTATTTTTTAGAAAAAGAAGAGGAATTACTTTCATACTCAGCCAGAAACTCCTCGGCAAACTCGAGAAAATAACCCTCTTTTAAACTCTTCCTGATATTTTCCATCAACTCTACCATAAAATATAAATTATGTATAGTAGCCAACTCGCTGGCCAGTATTTCTTTACTTTTAAATAGATGCCGCAGGTAAGCTCGAGAAAAATTAAGACAGGTATAGCAATGGCACTCTGAATCCACAGGACGGAAGTCCCGGGAAAACTCCTGCCGATCGATGTTAACTTTGCCCTGGCGAGTTAAAAGGCAACCATTTCGAGCATTACGGGTGGGAAGAACACAATCAAACATGTCTATACCCCGGCGCACCCCCTCTATTATACTCTCTGGTGTGCCCACCCCCATCAAATAACGAGGCTTATCATGAGGTAAAAAGGGCTCCATTTTTTCAATTATCTCATAAGTGAGAGGAGGAGGCTCTCCTACACTCAAGCCTCCCAGAGCATATCCAGCAAAATCCATCGCTGCCATCTCTTTAGTGCAATAAATCCGTAAATCCTCATCCATCCCTCCCTGGATTATACCGAAAAGGAGCTGATGGGGAGAAGAAAAAAACTGCTTGCTTCTCTTTGCCCACTGAAGAGTTCTCTCTGCTCCAAGGCGCTCCTCATGGGAAGAAGCTGGAAAACCAATACACTGGTCCAGAGGCACTATGATATCTGCTCCCAGATCCATCTGGATCCGCAAAGCTATCTCAGGAGTGAAATGGTGCACAGATCCATCTAAGTGAGAGCGGAAATACACCCCATCTTCGCCTACTTCCACTAAATCAGTTAAACTAAACACCTGAAAACCACCACTATCAGTTAAAAGAGAATAAGGCCAGGAAATAAAGTGATGCAAACCCCCTGCTTCCTTTACCACATCTTCCCCCGGTCGGAGATGAAGGTGATAAGCATTACAGAGAAAAATCTTCACTCCCATTTCTTCTAAGCGGTCCGGAGCAATAGCCTTTACCGTCCCTTGAGTTCCTACCGGCATGAAAACCGGTGTTTCTATCACTCCATGGGCAGTATGCAATAGCCCCCGACGAGCTCGAGAACCAGAATCAACAGCTAACAGTTCAAAGTTTCCCAAATTTCCACCTCTTATTTTATGAGCATGGCATCGCCAAAGCTAAAAAAGCGATAACCCTCTTTAATAGCCTCCCCGTAAGCTTCTTTCATAAAGTCAGTTCCCGCTAAAGCACAAACCAGCATAAAAAGGGTAGAGCGAGGGAGATGAAAATTAGTAACCAGCCAATCTATTACTTGAAAACGAAAACCAGGATAGATAAAAAGATCAGTTTCTCCTTCCATACCCTTTAAGGTGCCAAACCGCTGCCAGATTGCCTCCAGGACTCTCACTACCGTTGTCCCTACTGCTACTACTTTTCCCCCTTTTTCTTTAGCTTCGAGAATGGTCTGTGCTGCGCTTTCAGAGAGTACAAAATACTCTGAGTGCATATTGTGGTCTTCTATTCTCCCTTCTTTAACCGGTCGAAAAGTTCCCAACCCCACATGAAGAGTAAGGGATACCACTTTTACTCCTTTCTCTTCCAATCTCCTCAATAAATGAGGAGTGAAGTGTAAACCGGCAGTGGGAGCAGCTACTGACCCGGGAATGCGAGCATAAACTGTTTGATAATCCTCTAATCTTATATTCTGGTTTTTAACATAGGGAGGAGTAGGAACCTCCCCAAAAAACTGAAATAAATTCTCTTCTTCTGGAGAAGAAAAAAGAGGGTTAACCAGCCACACCCCGTTATTTCGTTCCTTCACCATCCAGCTAAAGTGAGGGTCTTTCCCCAATCTGAGAATCTGACCCGCTTTTATTTTTCGAGAAGGGCGCAACAGACACTCCCAATCCTCCCCTCGGTGGCGCAAAAATAAAATTTCTACCTTTCCCCCGGTTCCTTCCTTATATGCCCGGAAGCGAGCAGACAAAACTCGGGTATCGTTTATCACGAGGACACTTGGAGGACTGAGGTATTCCAGTATCTCATAGAAAAGGCGGTGTTCCCAGGTTTTCTGCTCCCGGTCTACCACCATCAACCGGCAATGGTCTCGAGGATAAAAAGGTTCCTGAGCAATCAGCTCCTGGGGGAGAAAGAAATCAAATTCTGAAACTAAATCCTTCACTTAAAAGTCGCCCTCTGTATCTCGCAGCCAGGAAAATAATGGCTGAGTATCTCCCGGCAAGAAAAACCTTCCTCTGCCATGCCTTTTGCCCCCCACTGAGAAAGACCCACTCCATGGCCGTAACCTTTACCTTCAAATATAAAGGTAGCCCCCTGAGAAACAACTTCTTCTACTACCACTACCCGGGGAGGAGGAGGGATGCCTTTTTTCCGGTTTCTTTCTTCTTCTCTCATTTTCAAGAAATTAATTATATCATCCAGGTCCCAATCTTTCTCCATCCATTCATAATAATCAAAAGAAGAAGAAAAAGAAGATGATGAAGAGGAGGAGGAAGGGGAAGGAAAGCTTTCTTGCCTCACTTTTTGTTCCTTTTCCTCTTTTCTCATCACAAAAAAAGTGCTGGGGAGCTCTTCCCAGCCTATAGCTTCTCGAAACCGGGAAGCAGGAAAGGAAAACTCACCCTCTGTAGTTATCACCTCAATTTTTTCCACTCTCCCCTCCGGGGAAGAGAATAAACGAATGTCCAGAATTTCTCCCTGGATGAGGCAAGCCCTACTCAGGCTTTCTTCCAGTTGTTCTTTCGTAAACTCTACTCTCCAGGATGAGTGAGGGGCACTCTCTTCCCAGGGAGAGGGAACTTCTACAAGATAGGGTATTTCTCTTCCCCACACATCAAGAGCACTTTCGGTAAAGCCACCACTTTCCGAATGAAAAACAGCTGAAGCTAACTCGTTGTGGTAAGTAAGTACTAACCCTTTAGTCTCTTCCACCAGACGATTGGTAACCGGATCTTCAGCATTAATTCCTCCGTAGCGCTGGCAATGGTCGGTAGCGCAGAAATTAAAACCTTCCTCCTCGTGACGCCGTAAATTTTTCAAAGCATAGGTGCGAGCAACTATAATTTGAGCTTTAAGAGCTTCTGGGGGCCAGGAAGGACTCAATTCCAGCTTCATAGTACCTTTGATATAATCCTCAAGGGGGAGTTTATTAATCACCAAAATTCCGCCACTTGATGCTTTTATAATAAAGCTTCCCCGATAAGGTCTTTTACCCCACAAAATTGCTTCTTTGCCTTTAGGATATATATAAACCTCCGAGGAAAGGATATTTTCTTCTTCCCATTCTATCTTTCCTCCTTTCTCCTTGAAGTGGACAAGACGAGAAGAAGGAACAGAAAAGGAACGCTTTCCTATTTCTATTTTTAAGCCTCCGGCGGAACTAAATACTGCTTCTTTTGCTTTGTTCAAATTAACCGTCACTTCTAATTCTTTTTCTAATTCTTTTCCCCCACTCTCATTCACGCACACTAAAAGGACCAAAAACAAAAGAAGAATAGTTCCTTTTCGCATCGCTTCCTCCTAACGCCTAAAGAAAAGAGTAAAAAGAAGGCTAAGAATTACACTGATTATAATACAGGTCACAAGGGGGAAATAAAAGACGAAATTGCCTCGCCGATAAACTATATCACCGGGGAGGCGTCCCAGTTTATTTACCCCCGGAATCCGGGGTAAAATAAGCAATAGAGCACCTACTATCAGGAATACCAAACCCAGAGTTAAGAAAATTTTAGCCCAGTAATACGTTTCCATAGCCTCCTTTTTGTTCCTTCATATTTACTGAAAATACAGCCACAATAATTCTGACGATAAAGCTTCAACTCCCTTGACCGAGCTCCACTATAGCGGAAACCCTCTCGAAAATCTCGAACCAGAAATTTAATATTTAATTCTTCCTCAATTTGTTTCCCCACTTCCCAAATAGCAGGTAAATCCTGGTAAGGACTAATAGTTAGGGTGGTAGTAAAAAATTCAAAACCTCTTTCTTTTCCCCACTGAGCCACTTTTCGCAACCGTAGAAGATAGCACTTAGGACAGCGATTTTCTGCCTCAGTAATGAGTGAAAAGTATTCCAGAGGATTATAGGGGAAAGGAACTTCAAGAGTTTTTCCTTCGCTTTTCAGGTAGGAAACCAGAGTTTCATAACGACGGGCATATTCGTCAAAAGGATGGATATTGGGGTTATAAAAAATGTTAACTACCTCCCACCCTTCTTTTTCCAGGGCTTCGTTAACATAGGTGACACAAGGGGCACAGCAGGTATGCAGTAAAACTTTATTCCCCAACTTCCCTCACCTTCTGGAGATATTGGCGGCCTCGAGTGGTTATCACTCTTCCTCTTTTGGTGCGGGCAATAAAACCCAACTTGAGAAGGAAGGGTTCATAGACCTCCTCTACCGTAGCGGGGTCCTCTCCCAGGATGCTGGCAATATTTTCAATCCCTACCGGACCTCCCTGATAATGCTTAACCAGCACTTCTAAAAATTTTCGGTCAAAGTCAGTAAGTCCTACCTCATCTATCCCCAAATAGGTAAAAGCTTTTTTTACCACTTCTTCGTTTATTATTTCCTTATCAAAAAACTGGGCGAAGTCTCTCACTCTCCGGAGCAATCGATTAGCAATCCGGGGAGTGCCACGGGAACGACGAGCTATTTCTTGTGCTCCCGGGGAGTCGATTTTCATATCCATGACTTTTGCTGCTCTTTCTACTATTTTAGCAATTTCTTCTTCCTGGTAAAAATCCAGCTTCTCCACAATACCGAAGCGATTTCGCAAAGGAGAGCTAAGAAGGCTAACTCTGGTGGTGGCTCCCACTAAAGTAAAAGGAGGCAGTTGAATACGTATACTTCTTGCTCCCGGACCTTTTCCCACCACAAGATGCAAAGCAAAGTCTTCCATAACACCGTAGAGAATTTCCTCACAAGGTGGAGGAAGACGATGAATTTCATCGATGAACACCACTTCTCCTGCTGAAAGGGTACTAAAAACAGAAGCCAGGTCTCCGCCTCTCGTAAAGGTGGGACCGGATAGATAGCGAAGGGTAGTGTTCATCTCGTGGGCAATAATATTAGCCAGAGTGGTTTTACCCAGACCGGGAGGACCAAAAAAAAGCACATGGTCTAAGGGCTCACCTCTGGAGCATGCTGCCTGAATGTATATCTGGAGGTTAGATTTAACTCTTTCCTGGCCCACAAAATCAGTTAAAGTTTGGGGTCGGATAAAGAAATCATCTACTGACTCTTTTTTCAAACTCCACCACCCAACCTGACTAAAGCTTCTCTAATCCAGGTCTCCACATCTGCTTCTCCTCCTCCGAGCTCACTCCACAGGCTGCCAATAACTCCTTCGATTTCTGCCGGACGGTAACCCAGATGAGACAAAACTTCCCTGACCTCTTCTACCACTCCCCGGGGGGGATGCTCACCCGTCATTTGCCACCCGGCTCTCACGAAACGAGGTCTCAGCTCTAACACTAACTTTTTAACAGTTTTAGAACTGAGATTAGTTTTAGCCTCTAAAATCGAAATTTCTTCACTCAAAACCAGTTCAATCAACTCTTCCCATCTCACCCGGGAGAGAATTTTAAAAGCAGTACGGTGACCAATGCCCCTGACTTCCTGTAACTGGTCAAAAACTGACCTCTCTTCCTCATCATCAAATCCATAAAGAGTGAACTCTCCGTTCTCCTTCATAAAAGTGCGCAAAAAAAAGCATCTTTCTTCTCCCACATTTCCTGGAGAAACAAAAGGGGTAAGCTTCAGACGAAAACCAAAGTTATTACATTCTAACACCCATTCTTCTTCCCCTATTTCTATTACTTCTCCTTTAAGATAATCCAGCATTTTCTCTCATCCCGGAATGGAAGGCATGACAAATAGCTACTGCCAGGGCATCAGCCACATCATCAGGGCTGATTTCTTCTTCTATGTTTAAAATTTGCCTTACCATGTAAATAATCTGGCCTTTAGTAGCCCTTCCGTAACCCACTACCGATTGCTTAACCTCAAGCGGTGTATACTCATAAACCGGAAGTTGATGGAGAGCAGCACATAGCAGAACTATGCCCCGCGCTTCTCCTACGGCAAGGGCGGTTTTAGAATTCTTATTAAAGAACAACTCCTCCACCGCCATCTCCTGGGGGACAACTTTCTCAATTACTGCCATCAGGCCTTCAAAAATAACCTTCAACCTTTCTCCCGGGGGAAGCTTCTTATCGGTAACAATAAAACCACTATCTACCATCTTCAGAAATTGGCCTTGAGAATGGGATTCTATAACCCCAAAACCGGTAATAGCAGTTCCCGGGTCTACTCCTAATATGAAAGTACTCTCAGGCATTAGCTACTCAGTGATTCTAAAATCTCATCCGCTATTTCAAAGTTAGAATAAACTTCCTGCACATCATCGTGCTCTTCCAGGGCATCAATAAGCTCCAGAACTTGCTGGGCAGTTTTACCTTCCAGGTTTACCCTGGTTTTAGGAAGCATGGTAACTTGAGCTAGGACATAAGGTATACCAGCATGCTCTATAGCTTCTCTAACTCGTTCAAAATCAGAAGGAGAAGTAATCACATCTATGATGCTCTCTCCCTCTTCTATATCTTCCGCTCCGGCTTCAATTGCCACCATCATTAGCTCTTCTTCATCTATATTATCTTTTTCGAAGCTTATGAGGCCCTTGCGTTCAAAAATCCAGGAAACAGAACCACTTTCTGCTAAAGATCCTCCCCGACGGGAAAAAATATGCCTTATTTCAGCAGTGGTTCGATTGCGATTATCGGTTGTAGCTTCTACCATTACAGCCACTCCTCCTGGAGCATATCCTTCGTAAATCACTTCTTCATAATTTATTCCTTCTAATTCTCCAGTGCCTCTTTTGATTGCTTTTTCGATGTTTTCCTGAGGCATATTCATCTCCCGGGCTTTCTGGATAGCAATCCGCAGACGAGCGTTAGTTTCCGGATTTCCTCCTCCCTGGCGAGCAGCTACCGTAATAAGGCGGATGACCTTGCTGAAAGCCTTACCCCGGGCCGCATCAGTTTTAGCCTTTTTGTGTTTTATCTGTGACCACTTAGAATGTCCGGACATACATACCCACCTTCAATTCCTTAAAAACTTTACTTCATTTTATCACATCTTTTTTTACTTTGCAGATATATCCAGCAAATTCAATGCTTAAATCTTTATGGCCTCCATTTTCGGCGAGACCGAAAACTGAAAAATCATCTTCTGGGGAGACTTAATGATCCACTCAGAGCAGTTGTTTTTTTATATATCCCCCCCTTCGGGGAAAAATAAGGATAAACTTGCTTCCTGAGGAGATATTTTCCTCAACCTTTATAGTTAACCGCAAAACCCACCGCCGGCATATAATTGACCCGGGAAAGCCGGAATAAAACTGACCCACCTTTCAAGCTATAATTCCTCCCTTTGCGCTCTACCCTCCATACGGTGCACCATTCCTCAGTTTTGTCTTTTTCGCTTTCCCGGGAGATTATAAAAGATGCTCCCCTTTATGGTTCTGCCATTCCCGAAATCTAGCCGGGAATCCACCTCCCCCGCGTCATTCCCGAAATCTTTAATCGGGAATCTAAAGGTTTTGCCCTTAGGTAATGTAGATTCCTGATAAATACATTCAGGAATGACAACGCGGAGGTCTTTTCCTCCGTGTTATTTTTGCTTTCTTTCTTTTACTTTTTTTGCCTTTTGTCTTTTATTTTTTGTCTTTTGGGGGTTATAGGGGATTTCCCCCCTATTGCCTGTGGCAATCTCACACTCTTGAAAAGCGAGATCGCCACACTGAGGGAGGTTTTTTCTCCCTCAGTGTGTTTTTTGCTTTTTTATGTTTTTAGTCCTTTTTTGCTTACGCCGTAGGCTGT
>JAKPIQ010000032.1 GCA_029549715.1 Candidatus Atribacteria bacterium
GAGGACCACAAGAGGAGCTGGTTGAACTGGTAGTCCAGCATTCGGTCTCTCTAGAAACGAGCACCATACCACCGGTAAATTTATCAGACATTTCCCTTTCCCAAACTTGCTCTATCAGATTAAGAACTCTCTCGAGTGTGAGCATTAGTGATGAGAAAAACCTCCTCAGCCATTTTATCCCATGATTCTCCAGAAACCCATCCAGCTAACATTTCCGCTACAGGATTCCTATATATTACCTGACTCTCGGTATCAGCAGAAATCGCTCTTGCACCAGGAGAATGAAAGGCGGTTCGCCACTTTTCCCTGCTCTCTTGAGAACTCATCTGTCCTTCCTCCCAAGCGGTGACATAAATAGCCATCTCAAGGCGAGCACCACAACCATCTAACCAGCGAATGGTCCAGTCGGTAATGAGGCAATGCCAACGCAAGACTGGTCTTGCCAAACAATGCAATTGGAGCAGAATGGACAGGAGAAAAACTTCTGATAACAGAAGCTCTCCTTGAGCTTTTTCCAAACATCTTCTGGTGCCAGCGGTTGGCATAGAGAACCTCCTGAGTGTAAGGATGAAGCGCATCTCCCTGCAGTGCTACCTGAGCGCAGCCACCAATCCAGTCCAGATTGGATTTTTCAATCTCAGCCACTACCTCCGCTACCCTTTTCCCCAGGATATCTTTTCTCCAGCCAACCATGGTTTTAAAAGTCGAGCTGAGCCCCAGAAAAACATGGTCACCGGACGCCCCAGCAGGGTCAACGACTACCTGGCAACAGGTAGGCCCCAAGGCAGACCCTCCCAAAGGAGCTGAAAATTTTTCAAAAGAAATTTCTTCACCGCTACTTCTCAACTATACTGGTTGACCACCCAGATAAATTGCGCTATGGCTTTCAGCAAATCTATTTTTGACACTATACCCCAAGGGAGCAAGATAGTCAATAGATTATGTGACCACTCTGTTTGTGACTATTCTCTGACACCCCCATCGCTCATCTCTTTTCCGTATTTACCCGCCTAATTTTCTCTCGTGTATGGCAATCCCGAACTTTTAACCATCTGTAACTAATTATTGACCCAACTTTAAAAGTTATCCGGAGAGAGAAATTGGAGGCTATTGCTTGGATTTTAGATGAAAAGAAAAAGGCACTGGAGATAAAAGCTACTCAGCCAGTGAGTAAAACCTGCAACCAAAACCTCCTTTGAAATCAGAATAGCTTTAGGGAAAAATACATCATTATGAAAGGAGTCAAAAAAAGCGCCGAGGTCTTGAGTATAAACCCGGGGGGTTGAAAAAGAAAAAATAAAGTTACTTCTTCTTTAAAGGTAGGGGCAAGAGAAAAGTCGTAAAAAACACCACAGTGGCCAATATTACTATGGTTGCCCCCGGAGAAGTATCCAAATAATAGGATAAGGCAAGTCCTCCCAGGACACATCCTAAGCTATCGATAGAGGAAAGGACCAAAACTTTTCTGAGGTTTTTACTCCACTGTAAAGCAGTGGCGGCAGGAATAGTTAAAAGTGCTGACACCAGTATAATTCCCACTATTCTTACAGAAATGACAATAAAAAGAGCAAATAAAGCAACCAGAAGATGGTGTAAGAAGCTGACCGGTAGCCCGATTACCCGGGCCATTTCCGGATCTAATATGGAGAGAACCAGTTCTTTGAAGAAGAAGTACAGAGAAAAGGCAATTATTACTCCTATCGCCAGAGATATTACTAAGTCCTCTCTACTCACTGCCAGTATGTTTCCAAATAAATACCCCAAAAGGTCGATGTTATACCCTTCTTTTAGTCCGATAAGTAGTATTCCTAAAGCCATAGTGCTGGTAAAAAAGATACCTACTGCAGTGTCTTCCTTTATCCGGTTGTTTTCGATGAGCATCGATATTCCTATCCCCACTGAGATACAAAAAATTACCGCGGTTAAAATAGGGTCCCACCCTAAAAAATATCCTAAAGCTATACCCCCAAAAGCAGCATGGGATATCCCTGCCCCCATAAAAGAAAGCCTCTTTAAAACTACAAAAACCCCCAGCGTTGCTCCTAAAACCCCCACAATAAGTCCGATAAATAAAGCTCTTTGCATAAAAGCAAATCGTAAGATTTCCAACTGTTCACCTCTCGGGAGGTGTTTCCCGCACTACAATGTGGGGAATAGTGCCATGGTGAAAGAAAGCTGCTTCCCTGCCATACATTTCTTCCAGTACCCCTTCTCTTATCACCTCTTCCGGACGGTCATGTTTTATCAACCTTCGGTTGAGGCAAGCAATACTATCGGCATATTGAGCCACCACTCCCACATCATGAGAAACAGTGATGATGGTAATTCCTTGCTCATGGAGTCGAAGAAGGAGCTCATAAAAACTTTCGCTACTTTCTGGATCTACTGCTGTTGTGGGTTCATCCAAAATTAATATCTCAGGCTCAAGAGCCAGTGAGCGAGCAATTAAAATTTTTTGCCTCTGCCCTCCGGATAGTTCTCCAATTTGCTTTTTGTTCCACTCTTCCATTTTAACTTCTCTCAGGGCTTTTCTTACCATTTCCCAATCATGTGCCTGAGGTTTCCTTCCCAGACCTATCAGGCCAAATCTTCCGGTCATCACAAACTCTTCTACGGTAATAGGAAAAGTATAGTCAATCTGGGCGGTTTGGGGAACATAGCCAATTTTGCTTCTCCACTTCCCCAGCTCTTCTACTCTTTTTCCCGCGATATACACTTCCCCTTTTTGAGGCTTCAAAAGCCCCAAAATTATTTTGAGTAAAGTGGTTTTCCCTCCCCCATTAGGTCCGATTATAGCCAGAAACTCCCCCTTTTTAACCGTAAGACTTACATCCTCTAATACCTCAAGAGGGGGATAACAAAAAGAGACATTTTTTACCTCTATGATTGGCTCTTCCATCTCTATTTCATAGCCTCCAGGATTTTGTTTAAATTTTCTCTCATAAGTTCAAGATAGGACTTTTCTGGAAAGTGCCCCAAAGGATCAAGGAGAACAATTTGAGCACCGGTCTCTTGAGCTAATACCTGGGCCATCTTTTGATTGAGCTGGGGTTCGGCAAAAATCACTCGAATATCTCCTTTTTTCATTTCTTCTATCAGATTTTTGAGCTCTTTGGGAGAGGGCTCTCTCCCGGGAGACTTTTCTATCACTCCCCCTATCTCCAGGTTATAGTCTCGAGCTAAATAGTCCCAGGCAGGATGCTGGGAAACAAAAGAGCGCTGACGCAAATTTTGAACCTCTTCTCTAAACCACTGATCCAGCTCTGTGAGCTTTTGAATGTACTCCTGAGCATTTTTCTCATAATAAGTACTGTTTTCCGGGTCTAAGGTAGACAGTGCCTGGCTTATATTCTTTACTATTATTTGAGCATTGAGAAGAGAAAGCCAGATATGGGGGTTGGCTCCTTCCCCTTCTTTTATGAGATTTATCCCCTGGTACAGGTAAAAGATGGGTTTCCCCTCTGCTACATTTTTAATTATTTCCTCCATAAAGAAATCCAAGCCCAATCCCACGAGAAAAAAAGCCTGCCCTTCTTCTATCTTCCTAACATCGGAAGGACGGGGCTCATAGGTGTGGGGATCCGCTCCGTTAGGTATAAGCTGGAATATTTCTACTTTATCCCCTCCTACTTCCTGAACTAAACTACAAAGGGGAGCAATGGATACTCCTATTGATAGCTTTTCTGCCCAGGAAAAAGAAGAAAAGCTAAAGACCAAAATCAAAACCCCCAGAACCACTCGAAGGCATTTTTTCAAAATTTTTACCTCCCAATCGGTTAATAACTGTGAAAATTATACAATCTATAAAGGGGCGCTGCCCCCTTATAACCCCCGGAAAATAAAAGATAAAAGGATAAAAACTCACTGAGGGGAAAAGTATCCCCTTATCAACCCTCGAAAAACCAAAAAAGTTAGAGAGAGAATAAAAAGATAAAAAAACCACTGAGGAAGAAAAGCGTCTTCCTCAGTACTCGCAATGACCACTTGGGGACGTTCACAAAGAGGAATAGCGACTCTTGGAGATTGATCTCATTGACTTCTTCCCCTCTCCCTCAATTTTTTCTTTTCCCCATCCTCGATTCTTTTTTTACCCTCTCCGTTGACTCTTTTATTCTTCTCTTCTCTCTCGATTTTTTCCTCTCCCTCCCGGGGAGGGGACTAAGGTGAGGGCGAAATTCTGCAAAGCTCCCTCTTCCTCTCGCTCCTTCTGTCACCACAAGGAGCTCTCTCTTTTTCTTTCCTGTCACCCCTGAATGTCCTTATCAGGGGTCCAAACTATAAGGGGTAAAGCAAACCCTCCTATAATCCCTGAAAAACTAAAAGGAAAATAAAAAATATAAACATAAAAATATTACTGGCGGAGGATTTTCCCACCAGTAATATTTAGGTTCCTGACTAAATTCTGGTAGTGGCATATATAACGGTATATAGAGCTAAAGACAAAAAAACTCTGGAGAAAAAAAGCATCCTTTAATGCCCAAAAATAAAGGGGGTTTACAGGAAACCCCCTTTATTTTTTACAAATTCACTACTACTTTAATCGATTCTTCTTTATGCTCGTGAGCAAATTGCAAAGCTTCCTGAGTTTTCTCTAAGGGGAAACGATGGGTAATCAAAGATTGGAGGTCTACCTTTCCAGCATTCAATAAATCTACACAACCAGGGTAGGCGTTAGCATAACGGAAAATTCCCAGAACATCCAGTTCTTTATCTACCACTTTTAGAAGCTCAAAATCAAAATGAGTTTGAGAAGGAAGACCGATGAGAACCACCCTTCCTCCTTTTTTGGTAACGTCTACAGTAATCTGAGAGGTAGAAATACTTCCCGCTGTTTCAAAAACTACATCCACTCCTCGGCCCTCAGTTAGCTCCTCTACTCGAGATCTTATATCCTCTTTTTGAGCGTTTATCATGAACTTTGCCCCCACCTCTTTCGCTTTTCCCAGGCGGAAGTCAAAAACATCCACCGCTATTATCCGGGTAACTCCCCGAGCAGAAAGAGCTTCAATAGTCACAAGCCCTATAGGCCCACTACCTAAGACCAGAGCTACCTCTCCTGGCTGTGCATGTGCCCGGTGAGTGGCGTATACTCCCACAGCTAAAGGTTCTACTAAAGCCCCTTCTTCAAAACTCACCTTTTCTGCTATAAGATAGGTAAAATTAGCCGGATGAGTTACATACTCACACAAAGTGCCATCCACCGGGGGAGTAGCCCAGAAAACAACGTCGGGGCAGAGGTTATACCTTCCAGAGCGGCAAAACTCGCACCTCCCGCAGGGAATACCG
>JAKPIQ010000036.1 GCA_029549715.1 Candidatus Atribacteria bacterium
AATGTTATATATTGCTGCTCTTTCTGCTTCTCGTTATAACCCTGATTGTAAAAGGTTATATCAGAGACTCTTATCTAAAGGTAAACCAAAGAAAGTTGCTCTGGTAGCAGTAGCCAATAAATTACTGAGACAAGCTTTTGCTGTGGTTAAAAGTGGGATGCCCTATGACCCTAACTACCTGGAGGAAAAAATGAATTTATTACCCCAAACTACTTGACTTTTAACATAGAACATTCTCGAGATCCTTTATCGGGAACCTAAAAGTTTTATCAAGGGGGGTCTTTTCTCCCTCAGTTGTATTTGTTTTTCTCTGCTTTTCCAATTTTTTTCTTTTTTGTTTACGTCGTAGACTGCCCGTCCTTCCTCGGTAGTCTTTCGTTTTTGGTTTAAGTCTTTGTTTTTTGTCTTTTGGGGGTTCATAAGGGGCAACACTCCCTTATAGTCATAACAGTCTTTGCTCCTTTACCACTAAATATTGATGGTAATTCTCACAGAAAGCCAACCAGCCCAGACTTGATTTGGACACCTAATTATATTCGTTCACTTCTACCAGTTGTATCTCATAAATACAGGACCATCTCTTGCCAGTCACAAATAAGCGATCCTCTTCGGCATCATAGGCAATACCATTGGGAACATCTTCTCTTGTGGTTCTTTTTTCCTCCAGGGGGGCGAGGTCAATCCACCCTGCCACTTCACCACTGTGGGAATCGACAATGACAATTACGTCAGAGTGCCAGACATTAGCGTAAATTCTACCGTTAATGTATTCTAGCTCATTAAGCTGATCAATAGATACTCCTCCTGAGCTGACTGGTAATTCTCTAATTAGAGAAAAATCCCCGGGGTTGAGAAAACGCAACAAATGGGAACCATCACTTACGATAAGGTGACTTCCATCATAGGTAATGCCCCATCCCTCATAGGGATAATAAAGGATTTTTTCCAACTGTAAGGTGTCAACCTGATAAAGGAGAGCGGCTTTGGACTTCCAGGTTAGCTGAATTAAGACAGAATCTACAAGAGTAAGACCTTCAGCAAAATACCGGTCTTCAACTCTCACTAAATGGACGATTTCTCCAGTAGTGAGATCAATCTTTCTTAAGCTTGATTCACCATATAAACCAGTGCTTTCATATAAAAAACCATTTTTGTAAATCAATCCTTCAGTGAAAGCCTGAGGGTCGTGAGGATAAGTCGCTACCGCTCGAGCCAGGTAATGGGAAATTTGTTTGTTTTGAGCAAGATACAAGGCAAGCGAATCGTGAGAGAGGGAACTAGCTCCTGCAGAAGCGAAAAATAAATAGAGAGCAACTCCCCATATCGAGCCGATAGTTTTGCCCAAAGCAGTAAAGTAACTCATATTCCTAATCATATCACATACTTTTAGCGATGAGCCAAAAAGGTAAAAAAAGGAAATAATTGTCAATAGAGAGGATGAAAGTGTATAATAGACTGGAACAAAAAATCAGAGGAGGAATGATCATGGATTATACTTACCAAGAGATACTCCGGCAACCTGATACCTGGCGAGAAACCTTGCACTATCTCCAGGAAAAAGAAAGCTACTGTGCTCAATTTTTAAATGAAAAGCACGATAATGTTATTTTTACAGGATGTGGAAGCTCCTACAACCTTTCTCTTTCTGCCAGCCATTTATGGCAAGCGGGAAAACAAGTTCCTGCCAGAGGAGTACCCTCTTCTGAAACCTTTCTTTTTCCCCAGGGAGTATTTTTGCCTCAAAATCATTACCTTATTTTTGGTATCTCTCGTTCCGGGGAAACCACAGAAACAGTTAAGGCCCTTCAACACTTTCAAGATAAATTCAAGGGGAAAACCATAGGGGTGAGTTGCGAAGAAAATTCTTCGCTTCTGAAAACAGCCGACTACCAGGTGGCTCTTCCTTTCGCTCGAGAAGAAAGTGTAGTGATGACTCAATCTTTTTCCAGTATGTTACTATCTTTTCTCTTTTTATCTTGCTCCCCTAGTAAAAGTGCCAGTAATCTATCTTCTCTACCTGAAATTTTAGAAAAACATCTTCCTGCCGGGGAAAAGGCAATAAAAGATTTAGCTTCCGATCTTTCTTTCGACAAATTTATATTTTTGGGTGATGGCCCTTATCATGGTATCGCCTGGGAAGGTTCCCTAAAATTGAAAGAGATGAGTGTGACTTCTACCGAAACTTTCCATTTTCTGGAATTCCGCCATGGTCCCAAATCAGTAGTGGATGAAAAAACTTTAATCATCGCCCTGACTTCTCAAAAAGCTTTCTCCTGGGAAAAAGAAGTAATACTGGAGATGATAGACTTAGGCGCTACCATTCTTCACTTAGGCAAAAGCCCTCTCCACTCTCCCCGAACGACAGAAATAACATTCCCCGAGGAAACCTTAGATGATTTTTCTCTCCCAGTGTTATATTTACCTTTTTTACAGCTGCTGGGTTATTATCGAGCAAAAAATAAGGGATTAAATCCCGACAGTCCTAGACATCTAACCAAGGTGGTAAAAATATGAAATGGGGAATTAAAGGGAAAATCGTTACTCCTCAAGAAGTAATCCCTGGTGTGGTGGTGATAAGAGAAAACCGCATCGAAGATATTATTCCCTATCCGGAAAGTGAAGATTTAGAGGTAATTTACAACTTTGAAAATGATTTTATATTTCCTGGCCTTATAGACCTCCACCTCCACGGGCTCCAGGGAGAAGACGTTACCGAAGGTGGAATAAGGAGTATCCAAAAAATCAGCGCTCTGCTTCCTTCTTTTGGGGTTACTTCTTTTCTTCCCACCACCTTAACCGCTGATTTAGCCACTCTTTTTAAGGTCATTGAGGAGGCCAAATCCTGGAGAGGAGCTTCCTCTCTAGGAGCCCGGATTCTGGGCCTTCACTTAGAAGGCCCCTATTTATCAGAGGGAAGAAAAGGAGCTCAAGACCCCGCCTATTTAAGAAAGCCTCACCAAGAGGAAATAAAATCCCTGATTCAAAAAGGAGAAGGAGTAATTAAAAGAATAACCATAGCCCCTGAGCTTCCCGGAGCACTGGAGGCTATCGAATATTTAGCTCAACATGACGTTTTAGTTTCTCTGGGGCATAGCGAAGCTGATTATCAAACATCTCAGCAAGCCTGGGAGAGGGGAGCTAAAATGGTGACTCATCTTTTCAATGGTATGGACCCTCTTCACCATCGCCAGCCCAATCTTTTAGCTTTTGCTCTGGGAAATGATGAAATATACGCCGAGATTATTGCTGATAAAATCCATGTAAAACCAGAAATAATGAAAATAGCTCTAAAATGTAAAGCCCCTGATCATCTTTTTATAATAAGCGATGCTCTGAAAGTGACTAACTTACCAGAAGGAGTGTATGAGTTAGGCGGACAAAAAGTAGAGGTGAGAGGAAGGATGGCTTATCTACCTTCGGGAACTTTGGCCGGTAGCACCTTCCTCCTCAATCAAATGCTTTATAATTTAAAAGAGTTATTTTCTCTTTCCTTACCGGAATTAGCTAAAATGGGAAGCTTCATACCTGCTCAACTGGTGGGAAAAGATAAAGAATTAGGTAGCATAGAGAAAGGTAAAATAGCCGATGTGGTGGTGTTCGATGATTGCTTCCAGGCACAAGCTACCTTTATTAATGGAATCAAGGTGGGAGGGTAAAGTATTTTCACTCCCGGTGAGAAAAAGGGAAATGATTTTCTACTGATTAGAAGAGACAATAGAGTTAACATAAATTCCCGATTTATATCTTATTTAAGAGAAACACAAAGCTTTTTTTGTTTTTCACCGCTAAAGGAGGGATTGGCATCTCAAAAACTGGTGAAACACCCAGACAGAAATTTTGATTAAAAGGAGGATAGACATGGTCTCACCGATATATTTTGTTAATTTGCGAGCTTATGATGAACGAAGCTCAGTTTTAGAAAAAGTAAAAAGATTAACTAAGACTCTTCTGAGAGAAAGGTTAGAAGAAGGAGATCTGGTAGCAGTAAAGCTTCACTTTGGAGAGCGAGGTAACCATGGTTTCTTAAAACCGGTTTTTTTGCGCTATATCGTAGAAGCAGTAAAAGAATCAGGAGGCAAACCTTTCTTAACTGATGCCAATACCTTATATTTAGGTTTCCGCCACAACGCCGTGGACCATCTGGAAACCGCCATTTTCCATGGTTTTGGCTATCCATCAGTCCCTGCCCCTCTTATTATTGCCGATGGTCTGCGAGGAAGTGATTATCAAGAAGTAGAAGTAAACTTGAAGCACTTTAAAAGCGTAAAAATAGCTTCTGCTATTCAAGAAGCTGATTTTCTTTTAGTGGTAACTCACGTCAAAGGACATGTAGAAGCAGGACTGGGAGGAGCTATGAAAAATATAGGTATGGGTGGTGCTTCTCGAGTGGGTAAACAGTTGCAACATGGAGAAACCTTCTTCCCTGACCCCCGGGAAGAGCTATGCATTGGCTGTCGGCGGTGCATTATTCATTGCCCCCAAGGTGCTCTTTATCTTGATGACCAGCGAAAAGCTCGATTGAAAAAAGAGTTATGTATTGGTTGTGCTGAATGTGTTATCTACTGTAACCAAGGAGCTATAACCACTGCCTGGTCTTCTTCTATTTCCACTCTCCAGGAGCGAATAGTAGAACACGCCTACGGAGCAGTTAAAAGTAAAGGAGAAAAAGTAGCTTTCATCAATTTTCTCACCGAAATAAGCCCCGATTGCGATTGTGCTCCCTGGCATGATGCCAGCTTAGTGCCCGATATCGGGATTTTAGGAGGACATGACATCGTAGCCATTGATAAAGCTTCCGCTGATTTGATCAAAAAATCAGTAGGGTTACAAAACTCCAGGTTACAAAAAGCTTTTTCTCCCGGAGAAGATAAATTTTTAGATGTTCATCCCCGGGCTCAGTGGGAAATACAAGTTGACTACGGACAGTCTATTGGTCTGGGAAATAAAAATTATGAATTAATAAATTTTCCCAAATAATTTTTCTCCGGTATTGCTTTTTGTCACCATCCTTCTATAATCATTTATAATAAAAATCTCCCAAGTAAGGTGGAGGAAAATGAAAGAGGAGCCTGAAGAACGAGTTTTATTTTCTAATGGTAAAAACGGGGGTAAAAAGGCCAAATCCTTGGGACCAGTTGTAGATTTAGAAGAACACGTCCCACCCGATTGGTGGAAGAGAATTTTTAACTCTCTTTACTTAAAAACTGATGGAGATGTGGTAGAAGACCAGAATATCACAAGACAGGAAGTAGATTACATCACCACTATTCTTCATCTCTCCCCCGGAGATCGAATCTTAGATCTATGTTGCGGCCAGGGAAGACACTCTCTAGAATTAGCTCGACGAGGATTTACTCGAATAAAAGGTTTGGACCGCTCTCACTACCTGATCCAAAAAGCCAGGAATCAAGCCCGGCGAGAGGGATTGAACATTCAGTTTAAAGAAGGAGATGCCCGCAAACTACCTTATCCTACTGATAGTTTTGATGTGGTATTGATTTTAGGAAATAGTTTTGGATATTTTGAAAGCATTCAAGATGACCTCAAGGTATTAACAGAGGTTTTCAGAGTTTTAAGGCCCGGAGGAAAAATCTTTATAGATGTGGCCGATGGTGAATACTTAAGAGAACATTTCCAACCCCACTCCTGGGAATGGATTGGAAAAAAACAATTCGTATTGCGGGAGCGGTCTTTATCGAAAGACCAGCGGCGTTTGATTTCTCGAGAAATAATAACTCATGTTGAAAATGGAGTAATAGCTGATCAATTCTACGCTGAAAGATTATATTCAGTTACAGAATTAATATCTCTGTTAGAAAAATCCGGGTTTAGTCACGTTACCACTCACGGAGAGCATGCTCCTTCTTCTCAGCGCAACCAGGACCTGGGAATGATGGAAAGACGAATTCTCCTGAGTGGTGAAGCTCAAAAAGAATGGACCTACCTAAAAAGAACAAAAGGAACTACTTTAAAAGTAACAGTACTACTGGGCGACCCCGGGCAACCTGACCCCCTCAAACCCCAAACTGTTTTTGACGAAGATGATATCTATACTGTAAATCAGCTTAAAGCTGCTTTAGGAGAATTGAAAGGCTACCAATTTACTTACTTAGACCAGCATCGCACCTTACTTCACGATTTACTACGACTGCGAGGAAAAATAGACCTGGTCTTCAACCTTTGCGACGAGGGATTTAATAATGATGCCCGACAAGAACTCCACATCCCTGCTCTTTTAGATATATTGGGGCTACCCTACACCGGTTCTGGCCCTCAATGCTTGGCTTATTGCTACGATAAATCTTTAGTTCGGGGAATAGCTAAGGAGCTGAATATTCCTGTCCCTCACGCGTTTTTGATTAAGCCAGAAGATTTCACTTTTAAATTGCCTTTTAATTTTCCTGTTCTCCTCAAACCCAATTTTGGCGATTCCAGTTTTGGTATAACCGAGAAAAGTGTAGCCACCAACTTAGACGATTTTGTAGAAGCAGTATCGGAAATAAGAAACAAATTTGGCTACGATAAACCCATCTTAGTGGAAGAATTCCTTCCTGGCAAAGATTTGAGCTTAGGGATTATTGGTAACCCTCCTGAAGCCTATCAGGTACTACCCATTACCGAGGAAGATTATAGCGCTCTTCCCCCCGGGCTTCCCCCTATTTGTGGCTATGAAGCCAAGTGGTTACCTGATTCTCCCTATGGTAAAGTAAAGTCCTTGCCCGCCGATTTACCGGAAGAGACTGAGAAAATAATTGTGGAAAGCTCTCTTAAGTTATTTGAGCGCTTAGAGTGTCGAGACTATGCCCGTTTTGATTGGCGACTGGATAGAGAGGGACAGCCTCGCCTGTTAGAGGTCAATCCCAACCCCGGATGGTGCTGGGATGGGCACTTAGCTAAAATGGCTCATTTTGCCGGAATTTCTTATCGCCAGATGTTAGAAGCTATCTTAGAAGCAGCTATCTGTCGCCTCAATATTGTGGCCTTGAAAGATAAACTATGAAAATGGCTACTTCTCATCCCCAATGGATCGACCTCCGGAGCGATACTGTCACTATCCCTACTCAGGAAATGCTGGAAGCTATGGTACAGGCAGAAGTAGGAGATGATGTTTATGGTGATGACCCCACGGTAAACCTGTTGCAAGAAAAAGCAGCAGAAAAAATGGGAAAAGAAGCGGCTCTTTTTGTCCCTTCAGGAACTTTTGGTAATCAGTTAGCTATATTCACTCATACTCAAAGCGGAGACGAGGTATTAATCCCCGAAAGTAACCATATTTTAGAGCATGAAGTGGGAGCTCCAGCGGTAATATCCCGGGTGGGGCTCCGCCCTCTTCCTGACCAATATGGACAAGTAGATATAAAAGATTTAGAAAAACGCTATCGAGAAGAAAACCTTCACTGTCCTCGGACAGGGCTAATCTGTATGGAAAATGCCCACTCGTCCGGTAAAGTGGTTCCCCTTTCTAATCTTCAGGAAGTCTATCAATTTGCCCAAGAAAAGGGAATTCCTGTGCACTTAGATGGAGCGAGGATTTTTAATGCTGCCACTTTTCTAAAAGTAAAACCGGCACAAATCGCCTTTTATTGCGACTCGGTGATGTTCTGTGTTTCTAAAGGTCTATGTGCTCCCATTGGCTCTCTGCTTGTGGGAACTCGCTCTTTCATTGAGAAGGCCCGCAAAAATCGCAAGCTCTTAGGAGGAGGTATGCGGCAGGTAGGGTACTTAGCGGCTGCTGGATTGATAGCCCTGGAAAAAATGCCTGAGCGTCTCCAAGAGGACCACGAGAACGCCCGCTACTTAGCCAAAAGACTACAAGAAATTGAGGGAATAAAAGTAGCCGAAGACCGCCTAGACATCAATATGGTGTTTTTCACCGTAGAAGTGGAACACTTTTCCCCACCACAATTTGTTCAGTTTCTCAGGGAAAACAATATAAAAGTCAATCCTCCTTCCCGGGGAGAATTTCGCTTGGTTACCCACTACTGGATAAAGAAAGAGGACATTGATTACTTTATAGAGACTGGCAAAAGTTATTTCTCCCGATGCGATACTTAATCACTAATCAGTCTATTCATACTTCCGGAACGATACCCTTCTAAGTCCAGAGTAATAAAAGTATATCCCAGAGCTTGCAGGCCAGAAATTACTTTTTGCCTCACCTTTTCTTCTAAAAGGAGAGGGAACTCTTCTGGCGATATTTCTAAACGAGCCACCTCACCGTGATGCCTCAGGCGCGAGATAGAAAAACCCAGATTATGCAAAAGCTCCTCTCCTTGTTCAATTCGATGCAGTAGAGGAAGGGTTATTTCCACTCCATAAGGAATGCGCGTAGCCAGACATGAAGAGGCAGGCTTATCCCAGGTGGGAAGATGGAGTTCTCGAGAAACCTCCCGGATCTCATGCTTTGTAAACCCTACCTCTAAAAGGGGATGTCTGATTCCCAGCTCCTGAGTAGCCCGAAAACCAGGACGGAAATCTCCCTCGTCGTCTTGATTGGTTCCATCTACCACCCACGCATAGCCTTCTTTTTGTGCCAGAATTAGCAGTTCTCGCATCATCCTTTTTTTACAGAAGTAGCAGCGTTCCTTAGTATTGCGCCAGATGAGGGGCTCATCTTCTCCCGAAATTTCTATGACCTTAAGAGGAAGCTTTAAATCCCGGGCAATTTTTTCCGCCTCCTCCCTTTCCCGGCGGGGTAAAAAAGGTAAATCTACCAAGACCCCTAAGGCATTTTCCCCTAGGGTTTTTCTGCTCACCCAGAGAAGAAAAGTAGAATCCACTCCTCCAGAAAAGGCAACTATCACCCTCTCCAGCGCTAAAAGATTTTCTTTTAACTTTTCATATTTCATATTCCCGGAGAAACAAATATTTTCTCCCGTCACTCCACCTTCCCCAAATTTTAATGCCGTTTCAGCCTTTCTCCTCGCTTAAAACCTGCAGAAAAAAACAGGGCTACAGTTTAATTTTAGACCAAATTAAGCTTATTTTTTAATGTACACTCGCGGTGAAACTAAAATCCCCACTGGCTTGAGTCTGTATTCATAAGACCATTGATTGCCAGTAGTTCTCCAGGCATTCGGGCCAAACCAAAAATAGGTATCGTCACAGTTGTGCACAGCACCAAAAGCATTTACCCTATTTCCATAGGCGGTAATGTCTATTGAGTGTTGTCCTTTCTTTACCCAACCCAGGCTCAGCACATAAGGGGCAAAAGCTATTTTCCCTTTTTCTTCTCCATCCAGAGATATTGATAGTAAAGGAGCTCTGAATTGAGGCACTTCAATTATTAATTCTCCTTCCTCGCACTCCACCAGACAATGATAAGTTACATTTCCAGCATAAAAGGGCAGTCTCTCCCCCGTCCAGCTTCCAAAAGCGAGCTTCTTTACCGGTTCTACAATTTTAGCGTGCCTCCCGTGGACCTCCACCCCAAAATCTCCCAATAGATAGCACCATTCCACGTTGGTTTGTGAATTAAACGGTATTTCCAATACAATTTCCGAATCTCCGATGGGGAGATCTGGAATCGGGACCTTTTTTATGCTTTTATCCACGAACCAGCCGGTAACTTCAGATTCGATATGTTCTCCATTAACAAATATTTTAGTATTTTCTGGATTCTCGAGAGCCAACTTAAGGCCCCCTATTTCTATGTACGAAGTAACTACAAATTTTAATCTCAGTACATGTTCATAGGGCTCTACTTTTTTGTTAGTCCATGGCTGAGCTATTCTGCCCATCCGCAGAGGGTAATTCAGAACTTCTCTAAATTGGTTATCTATCCTGAGTAGCTCTTCTTGTGGTTGCCAATCTCCATTATCAAATGCATACTCTGCCATATCCAGCAAAAGAACATTAGGTTCTGATAAAGAAAAAGCAACAGGATCGAGCAAATCTACCTCCACCGTAGTTGAATAGCTGTTGTTTTGTCTTTCTTTTCTCTCGGGCATCCCCGGGGCAAGCTCCAGTAGCAAACTATCATGAGGATAAAATTCGTGTTCTATCAATGTGCTTCCGCCTTTAATTTCTGCAGCACACTTTTTTACCTCCCCCGTTAAAGTGTCATAGATTTTAGGATTCCATTCCCCTTTTATCTTTATTTTTATTTTTTCTAACCTCGCAACATCGGGGTTTCTCATTTTATGGACGTGAGAAATAAATAACCACTTCTTTTCTCCTTCTTTTCTCATTTGATAAAATAAATTATGGGAAGGAACGCCATCTTCTTTCCATATTTCTATATCACGATATTTATCAAGCTTCTCCCTTAATTTAGTCCTGGAAAAAGGAATAACGGAAGACTCATCTGCTAATTTTTTTGCTCTATCTGAGGAAACACCATCTACCAGGGTGGGGGGTTCACCTAAAAATATAATCTCCCCTCCAGCTTTCTGGAAAGCTTCTAATCTCTCCAAAGTAGTGGAGCGAAGAATCTCGCAATGGGGGACAATTATCACCTCATAAGACATTTCCCCCACTTCAAAACTATTGCTTTCCTGAACTGGTGATAACGAAGGCAGCAACGATTCGGATATAAAATCAAAATCAACAAGCCCGAACAGAAGCCACTCTATGATGTTTTTAAAGTTGGTTTCCAATTCCGCTCTTTTAAGTAGAGTTTTATCTTTTGGCCCCCAGTGAATCCAGTAAGATTCAACAGGATGAATAACTCCTACCTTAACATCGGGCTTTCCCCGGCTGAGAACCGTATTCAAGCGGCTAAAATGGTCTTCAATC
>JAKPIQ010000050.1 GCA_029549715.1 Candidatus Atribacteria bacterium
TTCCTGCTTCTTTTTCTTCCCCCACAACAAAACTTACCTGACACACCGGGCAAAATATTTTTTCTACCTGATTCATTCTTGGAGAGCCTCCCCAATACTTACCTCGTCGTAACCCACGATTACCTGATCTCCTATAACGATTACCGGAAAAGCCCTTCTTCCTGAAATTTCTTGCACTTTTGCTACCGTTTTCTCTCTTTCCTCAGGTTCTAAAAGGTCTACATCTACAAAACGGTAGGGAATGTGGTGATTTTCGAAGTACTCCTTAGCCATTTTGCAGAAAGGGCAGGTGCTCAGAGTATAAAGCATGACTTCTTTCATGGTTTTCACTCCTTTTTAGGAAAATTATAACTCAAACCGAGAAACAAAAATTTTATTCTATGGGGAGTGGAAAAACTTTCACCCCTTTTCATTTGTGAAGAAGGAAGGTGCTGTTTTAGTAAAAAAGGAAACACAGAGTAGAGGTTCTTCCTCCCCGGCAAGGAGGAGAGGTGAGTTGTGGTAAAATGTTTGCTGGGGTGATGGAAGGAAAATATCTCCGATAGCTGCGTGCTGTCTGGGGAGAAAAGGGAAAGGTGGTGAGCTTTTACTGGTAATGAGGAAAATACTTCTGGTAGAGAAAAATACTCTATGGGGAGAGAAGATAGGCAATTGGTTGCGGAAAGAAGGATATTATTTTATTTCCGTTAGAAATAGAGACCTAGCTATCAACTGCCTGGAAAAGGAAGGAATAGATATAATACTGGTAGAGGAAAAAGCTTTGCAGGAAGACAGTTTTTCCCTTCTTTCTTTTATTCGTCAATCTTTTCCCGATGTAATAATAATTGCTCTGGGAGATAGCGACAACTCTCTCCTTCTTCAAGAGTTGTTTTCTAAAGGTATATATGATTACATTTCCATGCCTTCTACCCCCTCTCGTATTCTCTCCACTATAAAAAGAGCAGAGGAAAAGATTGCTCTTTTGGAAGAAAATAAAGATTTAAAGAAAAAGGTGGTCAGCCGTCCTTCTTTTGCTGGTATCACCGGGGTATCAGAAAAGATGCAGCGAGTTTTTAGTTTAATTCTTCAGGTGTCCCAGGTAAAAAGACCCGTTCTTTTAGTGGGAGAACAAGGGACCGGAAAAGAACTGGTGGCCCGGGCCATTCATCAGTATGCTTTTTCAGAGGAAAAACCCTTTTTTAAGGTTCTCTGCGCTACCTTGCCTCTGGGAATTTTGACTCAAGAGAGCCCCCAGACAGGAACTATTTACTTTGAGGATGTACATCTTTTGCCCTATCAGCAGCAAGCCGAGATGCTAAAATTTTTGGAAGAATATCGGTTTGGCAAGGACTCATCCGACCTGCGAATTGTTGCTTCTTCTGAAGTTCCTCTGGAGGGGAAAGTAGCTGAGGGATCTTTTCGCCACGACCTCTATTATTTCCTCAACGCCGTTAAAATTGAGATTCCTCCTCTGCGAGAAAGGAGAGAAGACATTCCTTTTTTAATAGATCGTTTCTTGCGGGAGATTGAGGAAGAAACCGGAAAGGAGGGGATTAGGGTAAGCAAAGAGGCTCTCCGCTTTCTCCTGGAATATGATTGGCCAGGGAATGTCACCGAGTTGCGCAATAGCTTAGAGGGTATGGTCATATTTTCCTCCGGGGATTTGCTTACTTCTGAAGATTTGCCGGAGTATATAAAAAGAGAGAAACAAGGAGAAGAATGGTTGGGGATAAAGGTGGGGATGAGCCTGGAAGAGGTAGAGAGAATTCTCATTCAAGAAACCTTGAAGTTTACCAGCTTTAATAAAACAAAAGCTGCTGGTATTTTAGGGATAAGCTTGCGTACTCTGTACCGTAAGATGGAACAATATGATCTTGCGGGGGTGAGAAAGTAAATATTTTGACATTTTGTCAAGGTATTTTTTTATTTTTGACAAAAATCTAATTTTTAGAATTGTTTTTTGTCAAAATGGCAAGAAATTTACCTTGATTTACCTTGCCATACTCTTGCAAAAATGATTTTATGGAGTAAAATAGATGATGGCTAATTTGAAGAAAGGGGTGATAATGAATGAAAATCAAACCATTAGGAGACCGCTTATTAGTAAAAAGAGCGGAAGAAGAAGAAGTAAAAAAAGGAGGTATTATAATTCCTGATACGGCAAAGGAGGCGCCCCAGCAAGGGAAAGTAATAGCAGTAGGTACAGGCAGGATGGGCGAAGATGGCAAGCGCATACCCCTGGAAGTGAAAGAGGGAGACAAGGTCCTCTTTGGTAAGTATGCTGGTACAGAAGTGACAATTGAAGATGAAGAATACCTCATAATGCGCGAGGATGACGTTTTGGGTATAATTGAAGGTTAAAAGAAGGGAGGTATGATTGATGGCCAAACAAATTCTGTTTGAAGAAGAAGCACGACAGAAAGTTTTAGGGGGAGTGAAAACCCTGGCTGATGCCGTGAAAGTTACCCTGGGACCCCGGGGCAGAAATGTAATCATAGAGAGGAAATTCGGTTCTCCCGTTATCACCAAAGATGGGGTTATGGTGGCTAGAGAAATCGAACTGGAAGACCCCAATGAAAACGTGGGGGCCCAATTGGTTAAAGAAGTGGCTTCTAAAACCAGCGATATAGCTGGTGATGGGACTACCACTGCTACAGTTTTAGCTGAATACATATATCGAGATGGGTTGCGGGCAGTGGTGGCTGGCTCTAACCCTATGCTTCTTAAACGAGGCATTGATAGAGCAGTAGAAGCAGTAATTGGAAAGCTAAAGGAAATCAGCAAGGAAGTAAGTGGTAAAAAAGAAGTCGCTCAAGTAGCCACTATTGCTGCTAACAACGATGAATCTATTGGAAACATCATTGCTGATGC
>JAKPIQ010000052.1 GCA_029549715.1 Candidatus Atribacteria bacterium
CATCTATCCTCAAGATAGGTTGGTTTTGGAAGGATTAAGTTTTTACCTTAGAGATAAGAAAATATTGGAGCTTCCATTTTATTCTCGAGTGTTAGGAAAAGAAGAGGCTGCTTTTTCTCCCACGTTAGGATATAGCCGGAAAAGGGGATGGTATGCGGGTGGTTACTATGATTATCTTTTCAGCGAAAACCTGCTTTTAAGATCTCAGCTACATATTTCTTCTCTGCAAGGAACTACAGTTAGTCTGGATTTAATTGCTCCCTTTTCTCGAGGAGAAGGAAGGATTTTCTGGGATATCTGGCCGGATGCTGTGGATACCTGGGGGGGATATCTGCATCTTGAGAAGGATTGTCTTTCTCTCTGGGCTTTAAGTGTAGATAATGAAAGAGTGGGTGAAAGCCTTGTTTCTCGCTCTCCTCAATTGGTGCTCTCTTACGAGGAAAGCCCCGAGGAAGGTTTTAATTGGAAGAGTATATTTAGTTGGGGATATTTTGAAGAAGAGGGTTTTTCTACCTGGAGAAGAGATTTTTATTTAAGTGCTGGATGGAGAGAAAGGGAAAGAGGATTAGAGTTCTTCTTCTGGAATATAGATCTTGTTGGGGGGCAAGTCATACCCGGTTGGGGAGGCAAGGTGTGGTGGGAAAAGGAAATTTCTCCGGAATGGGACCTTAATCTTTCTTATCAGTTCAGTGAAGTTCAAGGAAAAAGCCCTTTTTCCTTTGATCTCGGAGATCAAAGGATTGTTTCTCTGGATTCCTGCTGGGGGGATTATGAAGAAAATTTTCTGCGGTTACGAGGAGATTATGACCTTAATGCGGGAAACTGGAAGGAGCTGACTGCTGGAGTGGGGTTAGGGAGCGAAGATTTTTCTTTAGGGGTGGAAGGAGTTTATTCTTTCGAGCTTCTGGAGTGGAAAGAAGAAAAATATTTTTTGCGTAAGAAGATAGAAGATTGTGTGGCTGTGGAAGTTTCCTGGTGGGAGCCGGAAGGCAGCTTATTTTTGTCTTTGAATCTATCTGGCTTAGATACAGGAAAAAAGACCGAGGGTCTCTTTGACCAGAAGAAAGAGTTTAGTCCTTTTGAATTAGATAGAGGAGGAGATTAGTTTGGAAAAGCGATTATATCGTTCTCGAACGGAGAGGGTATTGGGAGGAGTGTGTGGAGGAATTGCCGAGTATTTCGGTGTTGACCCTACTTTAGTGAGACTCCTGGCTCTAGTTTTAATTCTGGCAGGAGGAGCAGGTATAATTGCCTACATTATAGCCTGGATTGTCATTCCTGAAGAACCTGAAAAAGAGAAAGCAGAGGAAAAAGCAGTGATTACCGGAGAGAGAAAAGAAGCGGAGAAAAAAGACATTGAGCTAGTTGCCTGGATCTTGATCTTTGTAGGGTTGATATGGTTTTGTCTCCACCTTTTATCCTGGTGGTGGCCCTCGCGCTTTATTGCTCGCTTAATTTTTCCAGTTGCTTTGATTGTAGTTGGTATTTTATTGTTGTGGGAGAGAAGAAAAGAGAAGTAGGAAAGAGCAATTTAGCGTTCTGGAGAGAATTGGTAAAGTACTTTTCTCTGGCTCAATATATATCACTATTTTTGTTTCACGGATTTTTACTCTCAGTAAGTTTTAAAAGAAGTTCTATCCCTCTTCTGTTATTTAACCAAAGGTTGTGAGCTATTAATAGGGAAAGAGGAGAGTATTAACCAGGGTAACATAAATCATTGAATAATGTATAGAGCTGAAAATTGAGTCTAGGAGGGAGGGAAAATTGGAGGAAAAATTGAATAGGTCTTCGGCTCGATATTATAGACAGAACAAAAGGGAGGTTTTAGATTCATGAAGAAGTGTTTAGGGAAAGTAGTGGTGTTGGGTTTGGTGTGTGGTGTTTTGGTGAGCTTTGGTACTATTTCCTTTGCCCAAGTCTCCTCTATGTCTCAATATCCTACCATTGCTGAGTATGAGGAAGTAACAGGTAAAGAGATATCTGAGCTTAGCGAAGCTCCACAATTAGCTGAATTAGTAGAAAGGGGCGATCTTCCTCCAGTAGAGGAAAGACTTCCTCAAGAACCGGCAGTAGTGGAACCAGTTGAGGAAATTGGCGAGTATGGTGGAACGTGGAGAAGAGCAGCTATCTCTAAAAGTAATATAATTTCTCCCAGGATGGGTTACGAACCTCTGGTAAGATGGGCCAGAGATGCTAAAACCATAATCCCAAATGTGGCACACAGCTGGAAGATTACCGAAGACGGTACAACATATACTTTCTATTTAAGGAAGGGCATGAAGTGGTCTGATGGAGAACCATTTACTGCCGATGATATAATGTTTTGGTATGAGGATATACTTCTAAATGAAAATCTCACTCCTGTCTTTCCAGCTTGGCTCGCTCCCGGTGGCGTTCCCGCCAAAGTAGAAAAAGTAGATGACTATACGGTAAAGTTTATATTCGCCAGTCCTTATTCTCTATTTTTAAATTATTTGGCCGGACCTAGTGGACCTGGTATCTGTAGCTATCCTAAACATCATTTGAAACAGTTCCATTCTAAGTATGCCTCAGAAGAAGAGCTTACTGCGTTAACTAAAGGAGCCGGGTTTGAGTTCTGGTACCAATTATTTGAGGATAGAGCCGATGCTTATTCTAATCCAGATTTGCCGTCTCTTAAGCCGTGGATTCCAAAAGCGAAGCCGGGTGCTTCTGTAGTAATAGCTGAAAGAAATCTTTATTACTGGAAGATAGACACAGAAGGAAGTCAACTACCATACATAGATAGAATATCTTTTATCATGGTTGAAGAACCGCAAATGATTACCATGAAAGCGGTTCAGGGTGAGCTGGATATGCAGGGTGGCGGAGCTGACTGCCCGTTTAGCGATTTTACCTTACTCATGGAAAATCGAGACAAAGGAGACTATAGAGTGTTTTTGTGGGATGACGGAAAGACAGGAAGTGCGGTATTTTTCA
>JAKPIQ010000064.1 GCA_029549715.1 Candidatus Atribacteria bacterium
GAGAAAAAGACTCCCCCTTATAACCCCCTAAAAATAGAAAAGACAAAAGATAAAAGATAAAGACAAAAGGAGAAAAACTTACTGAGGAAGAAAGAGCGTCTTCCTCAGTATAAGGGGGCAAAGCCCCCTTATAAACCCCGAAAAATCTCTTTGCTGAAAAATCCCCCTCCCTTTGCTACCACAATGACCTCTCTTTTCCGTCACCCCTGAATGTATTTATCAGGGGTCCACAGTATTTAAAATCGAATTTTGGGGGGATTGACTTTATAAAAACATCTGGTAATATCTATCCAAGCTTCAAAAATCGAAGGAATTTTACTTAAGGAGGCAGGGAAATGAGTTACCTAGTGCGAAAAAGGAAGAAAAGAGAAGAGGGCTTCACTTTAATTGAACTGGTTATTGTAATAGCCATCATCGGGATTTTGATGGCTATAGCTATTCCCAACTACATGAGCGCCCGGCAAAACGCAGCGGTAAATGCCACCAAAGCAAATCTCAAAAACTTAGCCACGGCTATGGAGCTCCATATGGCAGAAAATAACGTATATCCTACTACTGAAGACGACTTAGAAAGTTATTTTGGTGGCAGTCTTCCCAAAACTCCAAAAGACAAGGATTACATATATGAATTAAAGGAAGACACTTTTCTTATCTATGACCCCGATCCTTATCCGGGGACGGATGGTACTTACTATGGGGTTGGCCCAGGGGGAACAATTAAAGAGGGAGCGAGTATTACTGAGATAGGAGGTACAGAACCCACTACATAAGCTTGGCTATCTAAACTCGCCCACAAAGTTTGAGAAGCTTTTAAAAAATGGGGGGAGGGTCGAAGGAAATTTCCCTCCCCCCATTTTTTTTCTCCTTGCGAATTCTCTCCTTCGCCAAGAACCCCACTTTCTGCCAGCACCTTTTACCACCGATTGCGAGATTTCTGCCATCGTGAGGACTTTCTTTTCCGTCATCGCGAGGAGCGATTGAGGTGGCGATCTCACTTTTTTGAGCCTCAAAAAACTAAAAAGCAAATTAGATAGAGTAAAAAACTTGGGATTGCCACGCCATACGAGAATACGAGGCTCGCAATGACACCTTGTCTGTCATTCCTGAACGCTCTATCATCCCGTTGTCCATCATTCCTGAATGTCCCTATCAGGAATCCGAACTATAGGAGGGGACATCCCTATCGTTCCCAATAGAAGGACAAAAAGAAAAAGCAAAAGCGTGGATTCCCGATAAAAAATTTCGGGAATGACGGAGAAAAGTCGTCACCCCGGCAATCTTTAAGCCGGGGTCTACAGTACTTAAAAACGTGGATTCCCGATTGAAGATTTCGGGAATGACGGAGAAAAGTCGTCACCCCGGCAATCTTTAAGCCGGGGTCCACAGTATTTAAAAATATGGATTCCCGATAAAAAATTTCGGGAATGACGAAAGATGTGGATGCCTGATTAAGGATTTCAGGCATGACAGAACAATAGGGGAAAACTAATCCCCCTATAACCCCCTGGAAAAACATAAAGATAAAAACAAAAATACATAAAAGACAAATACTAACCGAGGAAGGAAAGCGCTTCCTCGGTACAAGGGGGAAAGAATTCCCCCTTGTGAACCCCTTTCTCATCCGTCATCGCGAGGGTCGTAAAAAAACAGCCTACGGCGTAGGGTAAAAGCAAAATAGATGAGAAATACTACAAACTATAAC
Organism: Candidatus Atribacteria bacterium; assembly: GCA_029549715.1. Classification (GTDB taxonomy): domain Bacteria; phylum Atribacterota; class Atribacteria; order Atribacterales; family Caldatribacteriaceae; genus Sordicultor. Next base: position 1,703 of record JAKPIQ010000064.1, read on the forward strand.
GCTGGGAAAGACAGTCTACGACGTAGGCGAAAAACATAAGAGACAAAAAGCTAAAGAGTAAATACCACGGACGGCCTACGGCGTAAGATTAAAAAGAACAATAAGGGGGTAAAAGCCCCCTTATAACCCCCAAAAAGCAAAAAACCAAAATAAATACAAAGAAAAACAGAAAATGCAAAAACATGGATGCCTGATAAAAGCGCTCAGGCATGACGGCGGGGGTGGATTCCCGATTGAAGATTTCGGGAATGACGCGGGGGGAGGTAGATTCCTGATTGAAGGGAATGACAAAAAAGAAGTCAACAATAGCTCATTCGCCGAGCTGAAAATACACGTATCATTTTTATGGTCTCCCTTTGGTCTTATTATCACCTCTTTCTTAATCCCTTCTCCTTTCTTCCTCCTCGAGGATGCTCTTTATTTTCGATTGTAAAAATGGTACATCCTCGATAACGGTTTTCCAGACCACTTCATAATCTACACCGAAATAGTTGTGAATCAGTTTGTCCCTCATACCAGCAACATCACGCCAGTTTACATCCGGATATTCCTTGCCGATATACCGGGCAACTTTCTTTGATGCCTCACCAATGACCTCAAGACTTCGCACAAATGCTCTTTTCAGGTCCTCATTGTGCAGAAATTCCTGATAGGTAACCATCCTGGACCTCTCGACAAGGTACATACACTCATTGAGAATATCTTCGAGGTAATCGAGCACGTTTCGCTTCATATTGGGATAACTTCCCTGAGGATTTTCTCGCCAATGTTTCGCTTTAAGGCTTTTTTCATCACCAAGTCAACTTTCATCCCTAAAAGGTCAGAGAGATAATTCTCCAGGTTGATAAAACGAAGAAGTGAGGGAGCTTCGTAGAACTCAACCAGAATGTCTATATCGCTCCCTGCTTTCTGTTCATCCCTCACATAAGAACCAAAGACGCCAATTTCTTTAACATTGTACTTCTCAGCCAGTTCCTCTTTATGCTCTTTGAGGACCCTGACAATATCTTCAAGCTTTATCTGCTCTGCTTTTTTCATATTTCTCACCTCTTTCCCGGCGGTAGCAAATCTACCTGAGTTCCTTATTTTTCGCGCCTCATTCCGGAAGTCTGCATTTACTATATTTGAAAAACTCGACTCCCCCCCTACCCCACCTTATTTACCGGTATACTCTTCTCTGCATCTTTTCGCATTATGTAGAGAATTTCTTGTTCTCTATCAGTGTTCAATTTGCAAGCGGATAAGGGGGAGAATATCTTCTTCCTTATCAAAATGGCATTTTATGGCGTCCTTGATGTTTTCTTTAAGCTCTTCTAATGACTCACCTTCGGTAAAGATGGAACAATATAGCGCTTTAGCATTGTATCCACCTTCTGGGTCTTTTTCTACTATAAAGATTATTTCTTTAACTTTCATCCCCTTATCCCCTTATCTG
>JAKPIQ010000076.1 GCA_029549715.1 Candidatus Atribacteria bacterium
GTATTTTTTATTTCCCATTACATAAGCCCCCTCTCCAAACTCAAACCGGATTATTTTTTCTCCCTCCAAAATTCTCAGTGCTTCCCGTACCGTTGGCCTCCCCACTCCTAATTGGCGGGCAAGTTCGTTTTCAGGGGGAAGCTTTCCCCCAACTTTAAAATGTCCATGCATAATATCTCTTCGAATCTCTTCAGCAACTAAAACAGCTAATGTTTCTCTTCTTACTGGTTTCACTGTATCTCATTTCACCCCTTTTGTATTACAATTTTACAATATTATTGTAATATTGTAAAATTAATCTGTCAACCTCGTGGGAGGCGGTTTGAAAAAAATCTCCCTTATATCTTTAGCAAAATAGAGGAGAGCTTGCATGGAGGCATAAGGGATGAACTGAGAAAAATAGCTCCAAAAAGCTATAATGCTCATCAGAAAATTTATAAGAAACGCTCCTTATAGAATCTTTCTTTGGAACTACAAGGGAATAATGGTAAGTTACCTTAAAGAACATACAGAAAGGATGGCTTTCTATGTGGTCTTTGCTCAATTGATTTGTGGAATGTAGGAAACATTCTTTTTAGGTAAAGCATGAGAAAATTTTTCAAACTACCTCATCTTGTGATAGCTCTACCAATATAAACTTATTGTAAAAGCTCTTAAAAAAACATTCCCAAGAGAGAAGAAAAAATCTGTTATAATTTTCAGATAGCCCAAAAAGAAAGGAGTCTTATTATGCCTTTAGTTTCTACTAAAACTATTTTAGACTTAGCTGAAGAGAAAAACTTTGCTCTTCCTGCTTTTAACGTTCCCATCCCGGAGTTTATTCTATGGGTTTTAGAAGCAGGGGAAGAAATGCGTGCTTCCCTCATCATCCAGATAGCCCCGGTGGAGTATGAAGCCCTGGATATAAGAATGTTTTATGGTACACTGCTTTTTCTATCCCAGAAATTCTCTATACCTTTTTCTCTCCACTTAGACCATGCTCACCGCCTGGAAGATATCCTTTTAGCCATACAGAATGGATTTTCGTCAGTAATGATTGACGGCTCTCGTCTACCCTTAGAGGAAAATATTCAACTGACCAATAAAGTAATAGAGGTAGCTCACCCGGTGGGGGTACTGGTAGAAGGGGAGCTGGGAAGAGTAGGAGGCTTAGAAGGAGATGAGAGCTGGGAAGAAAAAGGCAAAGAAGAGGATTTCTTCACCTCTCCTCAGGAAGCACAGGAGTTTGTCGATAAAGTACCGGTAGATATGCTGGCAGTAGCAGTAGGAACTCGCCATGGATTATATAAAGGAAGAACACCTCAACTTCAATTGGATCGCATTAAAGAAATCAGGGCGAAAACCAATCTACCTCTTGTCATCCATGGAGGAAGCGGCACACCTCGAGAGCAACTACAAAAGGCAGCGCAACTGGGAGTGCGAAAAATAAACTTTAGCACTGCCTTACGAGCACAATATTTAAGTTCTTTCCAAGAATACTTAGAGAGCCACCCTGAAGAGCTCATGGTGGGTAAAATTTTACAAGGAGTAGAAGGAAAAGTAAAAGAAGTGATAAAAGAGTGTATAATCGCCTCTTGTGCAGAAGGTAAGGTGTGATGTAGGTTTTTCCTTTGCTCTTTCCGGGTTATTTTTAGCTCAAGTTACTCCTCCCCCAGAAAAAAAGATAGGGGGAGGAGAGCTTTATTTTCTCTTAGATTTTGCTCCCCATACCAGTATTATGTCAGGAACTCCGGTCTGGGCCTTTCTTTATCTATCTCTATCTTTCCACCTCTCGGGAGCTCTTTTTGCCATCCTACCGGATTTAGAAATAATCCTCCGCCGAGAAGTGATTATTCCTCCGAACAGGAATAAAGCCCTCTTCTTTTACTATAGATTGTCCTTCAGGACCCAGAATAAAATCGATCAGTTTTTTGACCGCCCCCCGAGGTTCCCCATTCACATAGAGATATAATCCTCGAGCCAGCGGATATTCGCCAGAAAGTACTTTCTCAGCACTTGCCTCTACTCCATCCACCACCAGAGTTTTGATTTTATCTCCTCCATACTCTACATATCCCAACCCCACATACCCTATAGCATGAGGGTTACTGACTACTTCATTCAATATTGACTGGTTAGAAGGAAGACGTAAAGCCCTATCGGCAAGTTCCTCTCCTCTTAAGACGTGTTCGCTAAACACTTCAAAAGTTCCAGAGTTAGTATCGCGAGAAATAATCACTATTTCCCCATCTAAAGCGACACCTAATTCTTGCCAGGTGTTTACTTTGCCAGTATAGATTGTTTGCAAAGTGTCGATATCAATTTCAGAAAGAGGATTAAGAAAGTTAACCACGACCGAAAGAGCATCCTTGGCTATTTCTATTTCCCGAATATCCAAGCCCTTCTCTTTAGCTTTCTGCCACTCCTCTTCCTTCATCTGGCGGGAAGCCATAGCCACGCTGATTACTCCATCTAAAAGAGCAGAAATACCTACTCCTGAGCCCCCTCCTCCTACGGTAATTTCTATGTCTTCGTTCAGTGCCATAAATTCTTCAGCTATTATCTGCATAATAGGTAAAACAGTGGTAGAACCCTGTACATCAACTCTCTCTGCTCCCCAGCTCCAGCCCGAGAGAGAAAGAACAAAACATGCTATTAAACTACTTAGCAACACCTTTTTCATTTACCCTACCTCTCTTTTTCTAATTTTTACCCTGAAATATGGTAAGATAAGAATGTTAGCTCAATATTTAAATAATGTTAATCAATATTTTAACATGAAAGGAGAATGAGTATGGCACAGACTTTTGGCTTAATTGTAGGCAACCGAGGCTTTTTCCCCGATGAGTTAGCCAAAGACGGGAGAAGTAAAATTTTAGAGGTTTTGAAGAAAAAAGGTTTTGAAGTAATAGCTCCCAGCACCGAAGACACCAAATTTGGCACTATTGAGACCTGGGAAGATGCTCAGAAATGTGCCCGCATTTTTGATGAAAATCGCCACCGCATAGAGGGAATTATCATCACTTTGCCCAATTTCGGTGATGAGCGAGCAGCAGCTCAAACTATTCGTCTTTCAGGATTAAACGTTCCAGTTTTGGTCCATGCTTTTCCTGACCAGATTGACGCTCTTGATGTTCAGAATCGGAGAGATAGCTTCTGTGGCAAGCTCTCCATATGTAACAACCTCAAGCAATTCCAGATTCCCTTTTCTCTAACTTCTTATCACACTGAAGACCCTGATTCCCCCGCCTTTGGAGAGGATTTAGAGTGGTTTGCAGGAGTATGCCGGGTGGTAAAGGGATTTAAAAATCTAAAGGCTGGAGCTGTGGGAGCACGACCTGCCGCTTTCAATACCGTCCGTTTCTCAGAAAAAATTTTAGAGAGTTATGGAATATCAGTAGAAACCATAGACCTCTCAGAAATCATTGGTAACATGAATAGATTAGATAATAATAACCCGGAGGTACAGAGAAAATTACAAGAAATAAAAGACTATATTGACACCACCGGGATCCCTGAAGAAGCGCTGATCAAAATGGCCAAGCTTTATGTGGTATTAGAAGAATGGATTAAAGCAACCGGTGTATCTCTCCTTTCTCTCCAGTGTTGGGACTCTATCGAAGAAAATTATGGTATCATGCCCTGCACAGTAATGAGCATGTTCAGCGAAAAATTAATACCGGCAGCCTGCGAAGTAGATCTGGTAGGGGGATTGAGTATGTATGCTCTACAACTTGCTTCTCAAAAACCATCTGCTCTTGTGGATTGGAACAACAACTTCGGTGAAGATCCCGACAAAGCCATTCTCTTCCACTGTAGCAATTTCCCCAAATCACTCCTTCGAGGAGCCAAAATGGGGTACGGCGACATTATCTCCTCTTCAGTTTCTAAAGAAAAGGCCTACGGAACCTGCTACGGGATCATACCCCCGGGAGAGGTAACGTTGGCTCGCTTATCTACCAATGACGAAGAGGGTAATTTAATATCTTACATAGCAGAAGGAGAAATCACTTCTGACCGGGTCAACACTTTTGGAGGAGTGGGAGTCGCGAAAATTGAAGACCTCCAGAGTTTATTGAGCTACATTTGCACTAACGGTTTTGAACACCACGTAGCTATTAGCTTATCTCAAAGCGGAGACATTTTATCCGAGGCTTTTGAAAACTACTTAGGGATAGAAGCGTACTACCACAACATCTATTAATTCACAGAGAGGGAAACTCAGTTTCCCTCTCTGTTTGTCCCTCTAGCAGGGGTACCCTTACAGCGTAAGTTTTAAAACACCGAAGATAACACTAAAAACGCAAAATCTCAGTTCTCCAGTACCCTATATTGATGGACCACCAATTTCTTCAAGAACAGTACATATGGTCTCTATATTTTCCAAAGGAACGTCTGGTTCACATTCTGCTATAAGCATTAATCCTCCCCTGGGGCTATTTAATTTCTCTACTGCTTCTCTTATATGTTCTCTTATTTCTTGGGGCTTAGCAAATGGGAACAACTGTCTATCTAAGTCTAAGTCTATACAGACCTTGCTCTTTGCTGTCTCTACCAATCCGTCTATTGTATTGGCTCCCACTTGAGGATTTAAAATATCGACGCCACAATCTATTAGGTCATCTATAATCTCAAGGATGTGGCCATCGGAGTGGAAATATACATAAACATTGTTCTTTTGGCATAGACTGAACATCTTTTTATAACAGGGCTTTAGATATTTTCTAAACTTCTCAGGACTTATAGGAAGCCTATCCTGATTGCCCAGGTCATCTCCGAAGTGGATCAAATCTGCTCCCACCTCAATCCACTTTTCTATAAACTTTATATTGTAGTCTAATACCATATCTATAAGTTTTTCTAACCTTGGCTCATCCGTTGCTATGTCTATCATAAGATTCTCAAACCCTCTGAGGTAATACAGCCTCATGTACATAAACCCATGGGGTAGGCCACCACTAGCCAGTTCTCCATTTAACTTCTTCTCCCTGAACACTTCTCTCAACCTTTCCCAATCCGCGGGTCTTCCCCTTTCCCCCTGAATTAGCGGATCAGGAGGGATATAAGATTCGAGGTTTTTCCAGTCCTTTAGAGGGTGGACTACTACCATTCCTTCTAGACCCTCCTCTACGTTTTCCCAAACACATCCCCAACTATCAGTAAACCTACCTCTCTTGTAGCCCGGGTCAGCTATAGCATCAAAATTGATGCTTCCTTTTTTATAATCTGGAAATATTTTAGGATGTCGTAATACTACTTCTTCTAAAGCTTCTCTATATTTTCTCCAGGTAGCAGGCATAAGGCTTACTCTACAAGGAATCCATTCAGGATTTTCAAAGTTAACCGCCTTAAGATAGTTTTCTGTCCTTTCCAGTATAGAATAACTCACTTCTTTCCTCCCTACTAAGGTGGCTCCTAATGTCAAGATAAAAAGACGCTTTAGATAAGGCTCTGCTCTTTCAATTTACAGTTTTTCCCGGCTCTGGGCAGACTCCCGGGGTGTTCTGTATTCCGGGAATTTTCAGAGCTATCTACGTTATTATAAAGCGGCCATCAAACATCCGATCTTTTCCACCTCTGCTGATTCTAATCTCTGCTTTCTTAAGTTCTCCAGTAAACTCCCATTGGGTGCTTCAATTCCTGACCGCTCCAAATATCTCAGGGGGAAAATCATCAGCGCTCTACCCAGGACCCCAAGAGGAAACCCCCCTCCACGATGTTAGATGTCTCCGGGGTAGCACATACTGACTATGCCAGTTATTGCCGCCATAAAATGTAGCTCATCTTTACCCAGGTTATATCAGCATTCCAATCTTGCCTGATTCTGTAAGGGCTAAATCTTCTATGAGCAAAGATGTTTTCCCCTCTTGCCAGACGGTATGCCAAAATCCACTCACCTTCTTTCCCGAGAGAGCTCCTTCACCATACCGTATAGCCTCCATCCATAACTAAAACACTCCCTGTAACATAAGAGGAAGCAGGAGAAGCCAGGAAAACACAGGGACCTTTGATTTCTTCTGGACTACCCAGGCGACCCAGAGGAGTAAGTTTTTTCCACAGGTCAGCATATTCAGGATATTCCTGTAAGAGGTCGCCCACCAGTTGCGTTTCCATATAACCGGGAGCAATGGTGTTAACCCGAACATTATAGGGAGCCCACTCCGAGGCTAAAGATTTAGTCAGCATAATTACTCCCGCTTTTGAGGAGTTATAATGAGATTGAGCCTGAGGGGTATTGACTACTAATCCCGACATGGAAGAAATATTTATGATACTTCCCCTTTTTCTCTTAATCATCTCCCTTCCCACTGCCTGGCAGCATAAAAATACCCCATTTAAGTTGACGTCCAGAACTTTCTTCCAATCCTCTTCCGGCATCTCTTCTGCCCTCATCCATTGTCCCACTCCGGCAGAAGTTACCAGAATATCAATTTTACCAAAACGCTCCACAGTTTTTCCCACCATTTCTTCTACTTCTTCTTTTTTGGTAACATCAACGCAGAGAGCTAAGGAATCCACTCCCGAAGACTGAAGGTGGGAGGCAACTTTCTGAGCTTTTTCCAGATTCAAATCTGCCACTACTACCTGAGCTCCTGCCTCCCCCAGAGCAATAGACATTTGTTCTCCCAAGCCTTGCGCTCCACCAGTAACAATAGCTACTTCTCCCTGCAAACTAAAAAGGTCGTGGATATTCGAGGGCATTTTTTATCCTCCTCTTGATAAGAAAAAACTTTTATCGCGGAAAAATACTGGTCGGGGCGAGCCGATTTGAACGGCCGACCACTCGCACCCCAAGCGAGTGCGCTTGCCAGGCTGCGCCACGCCCCGACCTCATATCTTTAAGAAAATTATAGGTAGAAGACCAGAGATTGTCAATGCTCCGGTGATTCGGGATTGATTACTTTCACTACGATTTCTCCTGGTTTTACCAATTGCAAGCGCTCTCGAGCTAATTTTTCTATATACCAGCTTTCACCTAAATATTCTTTCTCTTTTTCTAATGCTTCCACTTCTTCAGATAGCGCTTTTTCTCTTTCTTCCAGCTCTCTCATCTCTCGAGCCAGAGTAAAATAATCTACCAATTTATCACTCAGGCGCAAGTTAAAGAAAAAAAGAGCCAGCGCTAAAAAAGCGATGAACAGAAATTTCTCCCATCCCTTTTCAGTAACCGGTAACTTTGAAAACCTCTCTTCCTCGGAAAATAGCGGCATTATCCAGCTCTTCCTCGATTCTCAATAGCTGATTATATTTGGCCGTTCTCTCTGAACGACATATAGAACCAGTTTTTATTTGACCAGCATTGCATCCCACCACCAGATCAGCAATGGTGCTATCCTCAGTTTCTCCTGAGCGGTGAGAAATAACTGAAGTATATCCAGCCCTTTTAGCTATTTCAATGGTTTCCAGAGTTTCAGTGAGAGTTCCAATTTGATTTAATTTAATGAGAATGGAATTACAACATTTCTCCCGAATCCCCCGGAGTAACCTTTCCTTATTGGTGACAAATAGATCATCACCTACCAACTGCACCTTATCGCCCAGAGCAAAAGTGAGCTTTTTCCAGCCTTCCCAGTCTTCTTCGGCTAAACCGTCTTCGATAGAAATAATGGGATATTTTTCCACCAAATAACGATAAAATTCAATCATTTCTTCTACATTACGGCGTACTCCTTCTCGTTCAAAAACATATATTCCATCTTTGTAAAGCTCAGAAGCAGCAGTATCCAGCGCTAAATAAACATCCCTACCCGGCTCATAACCAGCCAGCTGTATGGCTTCTAAAATCACCTCAATAGCTGCTTCAGAAGAATGGAGATTGGGAGCAAAACCTCCTTCATCTCCCACACCTGTAGAGTAACCACTTCGTTTTAAAACTCTGGCCAGGTTATGAAAGACTTCCACTCCCATTCTCAAGCTTTCGCTATAAGAACGAGCTCCGCAGGGAGCAATCATAAATTCCTGAATATCCACTCCACTATCAGCATGCCTTCCTCCATTCAAGATATTCATGAGAGGAACAGGTAGCTCTCGAGCGTTAGCCCCTCCAAAGTAGCGATAAAGAGAAAGACCGCTGTAATCAGCTGCTGCTTTAGCTACTGCCAAAGAGACTCCCAGAATAGCATTGGCTCCCAATTTCCCTTTGTTAGGTGTCCCGTCCAGCTCAATGAGCGTTTTATCCACAACCGCTTGATCCAGCGCATCCAATCCAATTACTTCTGGAGCTATAATTTCGTTGACATTTTCTACTGCTTTACGCACTCCTTTACCTAAATAGCGTCTTTTATCTCCATCTCGCAATTCCACTGCTTCAAAAGTGCCGGTGGAAGCTCCGGAAGGAACAGATGCCCGGCCAAAAGCTCCTGAGGCCAGGGTCACATCTACTTCCACTGTGGGATTCCCTCGGGAATCGAGAATTTCTCGAGCATGAACATCAAAAATAATACTCACACCTCATCAACTCCTTCCCATCAAATTGGGGTAACTTTTACTGTACTGCCAGAAGGTACTTCATCTAAAATAGCCCAGGAAGAAATAATTTTCCCCACCACTTCTACTGCACTGGCCGGCCTAATCTCTCCATTTTTACTCACCGGGGTGGGACCAAAGAAAAGGCAAAGGCAAGCTCCGTCTGGCCAATAAGCTACATCACCCTCCTCTACTACCTCTTGAGGAGAAGTAATGGAACTTTTAAGGGGAATGGAAAAATAAATCTCCTTCCCCCACCGATTGATCCGGGCTTCAATAGGTAAAATGCGAAAAATTTCTTTAGATAAAGGATTATCTTTAAGTTCTGTCTCCACTTTAATATCCCTCTCCGGAAAAGAAAACTCTACTTTGGTGGGCATAAATCTCTCCTCCTTTCCACACTCGTCCCAAGTTAAAAGCCAGATGCTCCAGAAGAACAGGGGCCTTTTGGAATGCCTCTTCCTCAGTGATGGGGCCATTAGCTATGGAAAAAAGAGCCAAGGCTTTTTCCTCCCAGAGAGAAAAAGCCTCTTCACTAATTTTTCCTCCCACTAAAAGGAGGGGCTTACCCCATTTTCTGCACTTCTCCTCTACCCCACTTACTACTTTACCATAAAGAGATTGTTTATCGACCTTTCCCTCTCCACTTATCACTAAATCTGCTTCTTTAATTTCTTCCTCTAGATGCAAAATATCCATAATCAGCTGGATACCAGAGGCAAATTGTGCTCCCCAAAAGGCATACAACCCTGCTCCTATCCCTCCTGCTGCTCCTGCCCCTGGTACATGGTCGACTTCTATCCCGGTGTGTTCTCTAACTAACCGCGCATAATTGCGCAAACCCCGATCCAGCATTTCTACTTCTTCAGGATTGGCCCCTTTTTGCGGACCATATACATAAGCTGCCCCTTCTTCTCCATAAAGGGGGTTTTTTACATCACAGGCGATGATTAACTCTATCCCTTCCGGTTTCTTAAACAAATGCTGAGAGTCAATGGAAGATACCAGTAGTAAATCATCGCCCACTCCTTTTAGCTCCTTCCCTTCTCGGTCAAAAAATTTCACTCCCAGAGCTCGAAGAGCGCCCATCCCCCCGTCGGTGGTGGCACTACCTCCCACCCCTAAAATGATACATCGAAATCCCAGATTTACTGCCTCTTTTATTAGTTCTCCCACTCCATAGGTAGTGGTAAAACGAGGATTCCTTTTCTCCGGCGGAAGAAGCGTTAATCCCGCCACCTGGGCCATTTCCAAAACTGCTACCTCTCCCCCCGATAACACTCCGATATGAGCTTTTACTTTTTCTCCCCGGGGGCCAGTTACTTCTTTTTCTATTATTTTACCCCCCGTCCCCTGTACCAAAACTTCTACTGTTCCTTCTCCTCCATCAGCTAAAGGCCGCTCCACCACCAACCAGTTCTCGTCTACCTTTTGCAGACCCTTTTTAATGAAAGAAGCAACTTCGGTGCTTTTCAGGCTTCCCTTAAAAGAATCAGGAGCAACCAGTATTCTCATTCTTCCAGCTTCTCCTTTTTTAGCATCTCGTACAATTCCTCTCCCTTTTCTTTATCGTGGAGACTTTTTACCCGTACCATCACCTTATAAGTAGGAGTAAAAACGGTGATTTCATCCCCCAGCTTTAGCTCTGTCCCTGGTTTAGCCACTTTTCCATTCACTAAAACCATCCCCCCCTTACAAGCCGCCTGAGCCAAAGACCGTCTTTTAATTAAAGAAGAACTTTTGAGAAATTTATCTAATCTCACGGTCTTCCCAGGGTAAAAGGACATCTTCTTCCCATTCTGGAAAAAGAGAATAATCCCCTCCTCCCCCCACTGCTACCATCACCAGCACCGAAAGCGCTCCACACTCTTTAACCCATTCTTCCAGTTTTTCTCTACTTTTTTCTTCTCCGAATCTTCTTGCCACCAAAGCTGCCCTTTTACCTTCCAGATTCCCTAAATTATCCCAGATAATCTGGAAAGGCTCTTCTTGGAAAGCCATATTTCTTACTTCTTTATTCCAGAAAGAGGTTAAAAAACCGCTCAAAATCAACCCTTCAGGATTAACTGCTATCAAAAGATCAGGATTCCACCCCTGAACCAGAGGTAAAATAACTTCTAAGCGCCTCAAAAATTCAGCAAGACTTATCTTTTCTCCGGCGCGAGCTTCTCTTTCGCTTTTTCCCATAGAACATCCATCTCCTCTAAAGTTACACTACAGAGCTCTCTACCTTGCTCCTTTATTTCTTTTTCTATAAAACCAAACCTCTCAGTAAATCGATTGTTAGCCCCCTGTAGAGCTTCTTCAGCCTGGATATTCAGATGACGAGCTAAGTTAACTAAAGCAAAAACCAGATCTCCCCACTCCTCTTCCATTTTCTGAGGATCTTTACTTTTCCAGGCCTCTTTAAATTCTCCCCATTCTTCTTCTACCTTTTTTTCTACCTCCTCAGGTGCTCTCCAATCGAAACCTACCCGGGAAGCTCGCTCTCCTACAGCTTGAGCCCGTAAAAGGGCAGGAAGGCCACGAGGCAAAGTAGAGAGCATCCCTGCCTCCCGTCTTTCTTCCTCTTTTATTTTCTCCCAATTCAGGAGTACTGTATCCACATCTTTCACTTTAGCTTCTCCAAAAACATGAGGGTGACGCCTCTTCATTTTATAAATAAGATACTCTAAAACCTCCTCAATAGTAAAGGTATGGTTTTCCTTTCCTATCTGAGCGTGAAAAACAATGTGTAGCAGCATGTCGCCCAGTTCTTCCTTCAACCTCACTTCATCTTTTTGATCTATAGCATCTAGGGCTTCGTAGAGCTCTTCCACCATAAGGGGTTTTAGTGTTTCCCGAGTTTGTTCCTTATCCCAGGGACAACCTTTCTCTCCCCTCAAAGTAGCTACCACTTCTAATAATTCTTCAAAAAGCTCACCAGCTCTGCCATTGGACACTTTCGGTAACCATCCCTTCTAAAAGCAAAACTAAATCTCGGAGAGGTAACATTTTCATTTTAAACGCCTCTCTACCTTGATAGTTGAATAATTTTCCTTCTTTCCCTCTCTCTTCCATATACTGGCTCAAGCCCAGAAGAACTGGAAGAGGAGCCACAAAATAAAGCTCTCCATTTTTTTCTTCTATACTTTCAATTTGAGCTATTTTAGCATAATAGCTTATTTTTGTAATCTGCAAAAGATTCTCAGCCTGCCGGGGAAGACGCCCGAAACGATCCTCCAGCTCTTCTTTTATTTCCTCTATTTCTCTCTCTCTTCTCACTCCCAGTAGCTTCTGATAGAAATAAAACCTCTCGCTGTCTCTGGAAAGGTAAGAAGAAGGTAAATAAGCCTCCTCTTTTAAATCTATACGAGGAGTAAAGTCGGAAATCTTCTCTTCTCCTCGTAAGCGAGCAATTTCTTCTTCTAAAATACGGGTGTAAAGAGAAAAGCCCACTTCCTGAATAAAACCGTGCTGTTCCACTCCCAGGATATTACCAGCTCCTCGAATTTCTAAGTCTCGAAGAGCCAGCTTCATGCCTGAACCGGTGGTACTGAACTCAAGAAGAGCTTCCAGCCTCTCTCTGGCCTCTCCAGTTAAGCGAGGGGGATACAAAAAATAGGCATAGGCTTCTCTATCAAATCTTCCCACTCTTCCCCGCAACTGATAAAGTTGAGCTAAACCAAATAAGGTAGCTGGATCCACAATAAGAGTGTTGACATTGGGAACATCCAGGCCAATTCCCACAATAGTGGTACAAAGCAGAATAGAAATTTTACCCTGATAAAAATCTTCCATAACTTTTTCTAACTCTTTGCCCCCCATCCTTCCATGGGCTAAAGCCACCTTTACTCCGGGAAGCAAGCTATCCAGTTCTTCCCTCACCGGCACCAAATTTCGAATCCGGGGGCAAACATAAAAAACCTGACCCCCCCGTTCTATTTCCCTCTCCAGAGCTTCTTTAATTACTTTTTTATCCCGGGGCATCACCAGAGTATAAACCGGTTTTCTTCCCTCCGGAGGAGTCTCCACCACACTAATATCCCGAAGACCTAGAAGAGAAAGGTAAAGGGTACGAGGAATAGGAGTAGCGGTGAGAGTCAAAACATCCAGGTTGGCTTTGAGTTTTTTTAATTGCTCCTTGTGCCTCACTCCTAAGCGCTGCTCTTCATCCACAATCAACAAACCCAAATCTCGAAAGGCTACATCTTTTTGTAAAAGGCGGTGAGTACCGATTATGATATCCACTTTCCCTTTTTCCAATTCTTTTAGTATCAATTTTTGCTCCTGGGGAGTGCGAAAACGGTTCAAAACGGCAATGTTTATCGGAAAGCCTTTCATTCTTTCCCGAAAGGTGACGTAGTGTTGTTCAGAAAGAAGAGTAGTGGGAGCCAAAATGGCTACCTGTTTACCATCCATAACTGCCTTAAAAGCTGCTCGCACCGCGATCTCCGTTTTTCCATATCCCACATCTCCACAAATCAAGCGGTCCATGGGGCGAGGACTTTCCATATCTTTTTTAACCTCTTCAATAGCTTTTTTCTGATCTGGAGTTTCCAGAAAAGGAAAAGATAGCTCTAGTTCCTTCTGCCAGGGAGTATCCGGAGAAAAACTGTGCCCCTCCTCTAATTGACGCCGAGCATAAATTTCTACTAAGTCTTGAGCTACTTTTTCTGCCGCTTTTTTAGCCCGCTCTTTAGTTCTATTCCACTCATCTTTCCCTAAACGATTAATCCGAGGCTTTTCCTCTCCCACCCCTATGTATTTTTGCAGAAGATAAATTTTATCAGCAGGAAGATAAAGAAGATCTCCTCCACCATACTCTATCTTCACATACACTCGCTTTACCCCTTCTACAGTCATTTCCTCCCATCCCCGGAAGATACCAATACCCTCTTCCTCATGCACCACATAGTCTCCAGGAAAAAGAGAGTCAGGAGGAGCAATAGTTTTCTTGTGACTCTGGGAAGAAGGAGAAAATTCTCTTCCAAAAACCTCTCTAGAAGAGATAAAAGCCAAACCAGTCTCGGGTATTGCAAAACCTTCTCTCAGGTATCCAGGGAGAAGAGTTACCTTTTTCCCTTCTTCAATATGCAAACCAAAATCGGCTTCCTCTTCTTGTAAAAGAGAAGAGAGAATGTCCAGTTTTTCCGGGGGAAGAAGGAGAAAAATTTTACTCCAGGGGCTTTCTTCCAGATAATCTTTCAAATCGTTAATCTTGCCCCAAAAAGAAGGTATTCGCTCTGCTTTAAGAGAAAAAGTAGCCTCCGCTCTTGGGGAACCTATTCCCGAAAAGACCTGTCGAGAAGAGAGGGCAAAATCTTCTACTGTCACTCCATCCCAGAAAATGGTTTTAACTTCTCTCTTTAGGGCAGAAAGAAGAGGCACAGTTTTAAATTCTCCACTTCGGGGAGGGACAAAAAGAGTTTTTATTTCCTCTTCAGTACGCTGGCTCTCCGGGTGGAAAGATTTCATCTTTTCTACCTGATTTCCCCACCAATAAGTGCGAACCGGAAGAGATAAATGAGGGGGGAAAAGGTCCACTACCTCCCCTCTTATCGCCACTTCCCCTCTTTCTCTAACTAATTCCTGGCGTTCATAGCCCAGGCTAAAAAGAAGGTCCAGAAATTCCTCTCTTTTAGTCTCTTTTCCTTTCTGCAGGATAAAGGAGTGAGAGAGAAAATAATCCAGGTCTTCCACCTCTTGGTAGAGATCCGAGGCTTCTATTACTGCTATGATTTCTTTTTGCCGAAAATCATTCTGCAGTTTCACTCCAAAGAATTCTTCTTCCTTTTCCACTTCCCGCACCGAGAAAGATTTTCCCTCTATATGTTGCAAGGCTTCTATTTGATGAAAAACTTTTCTTCTCCTCTCCTTATCATTCACTACATAAAGGAGAGGCTTTTCCAAGAAAAGAGCAAAAAAGGGCCGGACCGGGGAAATGGTATCCAGATATATTAACTTTTTCCTCTCTATTTCCCTTATCCGGGAAATCAATTTACTTAAAACAGAGTTCATAAACCTCTCATAAGGCACTCAATCGGAAACTTCCCTTTATAATTTGATAAAATTCAGGATTTTCGAAATCGACGTCACTGCGCAAACCCCGACAATGAATGAAATTCCCATCAAAGTAAACCGAAGCTTCTTCCTCCGTTTCTAAGACTTTATCTTTATCTCGATATCGCAACTCCGATGTTACTATCTTATCTCCCGAAGAAGATAGTACCTCCACTCCTCCTTTTAAATAAAAATCCTTATCGTCCAAATTTATTTCCGCTTCCTGAGCCTGAATAGTAGTTTTTTCTTTTTCTTCCTGGTAGACGATAAGTTTTACTCCCCCTCGGCAGATGGCTTTGGTATTGTCGTTGTTCAACTCCATGTCTTGGGCCTGAAGTAGCCACACCAGTTTCCCCTCCTCCCAGCCCCGAAGCTCTGTCTCTTTTACCACAACCGGAGGAGAAGAAACCACTTCCTTTTTTTCTTCTTCTCTTTCTTCTTCATCTGGGGATTCTTCAGGAATAGAAGAGATCAGAAAAAAGACCAGCAGAAAACCTACCACACAACAACTCACAATCAACAATAACCTTTTTCCCATTACCGCTCTACTTCATAAGGCCAGGTAGCCATGCCTCCGTCCATTACCATGACTTTCTGAAAACCCTTACTCTTCAAAATCAGAGAAGCTTCATAACCCCGCAAACCCGCAGCACAAAAAGTTATGATATCTTTATCGGTGGGAAGCTCATTAGCTCTGGCCGGAAGCTCAGCCAAAGGAATAAGAACACTACCTGGTATGCGAATATCCTGATATTCCCCCGGGGTGCGCACATCTAACAAAATGAAATCCTCTCCTAGTTTTTTCCTCCTTTTCACTTCTTGAGGAGAAATACCTACCATATTTCCTTCCAGTTTGTTGCGCAGGACATTAGCTGCCAGGCACAGGTTGTCTATAGCTGAGGCATAAGGGGGAGCATAAGGCAAATCCAGGTTAGATATGTCTTCTATCTTTCCCTGATAGTTAAGAAGAGT
>JAKPIQ010000093.1 GCA_029549715.1 Candidatus Atribacteria bacterium
GGTTTTATAGTCACAACAGAAGGTAAGGTAGTAGGCGAGCACCGGGGATATTTTCGCTATACCATTGGCCAGAGAAAAGGCTTAGGAGTGGCTCACTCTCGGCCTCTTTATGTAGTAGCGGTGCATCCGGAGAAAAACGAAGTGGTGGTGGGAGAAAGAGAGGCGCTGCGGGCTCGGGGATTGGTGGCTTCTCATTTTCAGTGGCTGGTTGATGAACTCCCCTCCTCTATGTTTGCTCAGGTGCGCTATCTCCAGAGAGGAAAGCCTTGCTCGGTAGAGGTGCTCTGCCCCAACAGAGTTCGAGTTACATTTAAAGAAAAGGTAGAGATGATCAGCCCTGGCCAATCGGTGGTTTTCTACAGTAATGATACAGTTTTGGGTGGGGGGATTATTGAAGAAGCTTTTTAAAATTTCCAATGAGAGGTGAAAGCAATGAGAGTGGAAGAGGAAATCAAAAAACTCAAAAAAGAGAGGAACGCAGTAATTTTAGCCCATAACTATCAGCTTCCCGAGGTGCAGGATATAGCTGACTTTGTAGGAGATTCCCTGGGGTTGAGCATGGAGGCCAGCAAAACCGATGCTCAGGTTATCGTATTTTGCGGAGTTTTCTTCATGGCCGAGACAGCAAAAATCCTCTCTCCTCAAAAAGTGGTGTTAATCCCCGAGCAAGAAGCAGGATGCCCTATGGCAGACATGATCACCGCTTCCCAGCTTATTGACCTCAAAAAGCGCCATCCTGAGGCAACGACTCTCTGCTATGTGAACACGAAAGCAGAAGTAAAGGCAGAATGTGACTTCTGTTGCACCTCAGCAAACGCCACTCAAGTGGTGGAAAAAGGCTTGAGTTCTGCCCCCGCCATTATTTTCGTCCCCGATCAATATTTAGCCAGTTATGTCGCTCAACAAACGAAAAGAGAGTTCATCATCTGGCCGGGGTATTGCCCGGTACATGCGGCAATAAGGGAAGAAGATGTGGAGAGGGCCAGAGAGCTTCATCCTCAAGCGGAAGTACTTGCTCATCCTGAATGCCGCCCGGAAGTAACCGACTTAGCGGATCAGGTACTCTCTACCGAAGGCATGTGTCGCTACGTGAAGAGCTCTCCGGGGGACGAGTTTATCATCGGAACAGAGGTGGGAATTCTCTATCGCCTGCAAAAGGAAAACCCAACCAAGCATTTTTATCCGGCGAGCGAAGAAGCAATATGCCCGGATATGAAAAAAATAAATCAGGAAAAAGTGGCTGTGGCTCTCCGGGAAATGAAATACGAGGTGCAACTTCCTCCATCGATTATTCAAAAAGCAGCACTGAGCATCGAGAGAATGCTCCAGTTCAGCTAAGAGCCCAGGTCTCTGTGCAGTCTTTGATAGAGAGGAGCGTTGCCACTTTGATAGAGAAAAGCGATTTTATTGTGGAAGAGAGGCTCATCCTCGGGTAGCCCTTCAATTTTATAGTAATCGGGAGTGTGGGGGATAGGAGAATAAAGAGCCAGGCGAGGTTGTAATCCTAAGCTCTTTACGTATTTGATGGAATTTATCATCTCTTCTTCGGAGATATCCGGCAGGCCAAAAAGGAGATAAACCTCTATTTCCTGAGGAGTAAAACCAGCGTCTAAGAAACACCTCACGGCTTTTTCAAAAGCGTAGTTATCTACTTTTCCTCCTGTTTTTTCTTGCCACAGAGGAGAAGAAGTCTCCAGGCTCATTCGCAAGGTTTTAAACCCCACTTTCTTCATCAATTGGGCAATCTGCGGAGTAACATACAGGGGGTGAATAGCGTTGGGGAGGTGGAAGCGAAGGTCTAAGGATAACTCTTCCAACTTTTTTAATAGGGGAAGAAAGTGTTTTTCTCCCTGGAAAAGAAGGGCATCGTCGTAGAAAGCTATATCTTTTATTCCATATTCTTCTCTGGAAAACAAGATTTCTTCTACTACATCTTCTGGGGGGCGGCACCAGAAGGAAGGATAAAGCTTTCCCGAAGCGCAATAAGTGCAGCGAAAGGGACACCCTAAGGAGGTTAGAAGAACGACATAAGAGAGCGCAGAGTAGAGAAAAAAAGCAGGCCTCAAGGAAAAGTAGTCCTCATAGCTTTCTACTTCGAAATCGGTTTCTAAAATATCCCCCAGCTTCTTCATTACTGAAAGAGGGTCGGTAACTTTCACCACGTGGTCAAACCCCCAGCTTTCGGCGTGCTCGGAACAGAGAGCAGGATAAATTCCTCCCAAAACTGTTTTAGCCTCCGGCCAGATTTTTTGGGTCAACTCCTTCGCTACTATTGCTCCCGGATACCAGTAGGTCATGCCGGCGGTGATGAAGACAAAATCAGGAGGAGAAGCCTTCTCCATTCTGGATTTTACTTTGCTAAAAGGAAGACCAAATCTCCCCCAGTAACGAGGGATGTCCTGAAAAAAGGAGGGCCGGGGAAGAATTTCTTTATAATAGCTGCCACAGCCTGCCTCTCGTAAATAACGAGGGCCTCGAGAAGGAATAGACGGAAAATCGGGATCTAAGCGGTCCAGGCAATCTAAAAGTTCCACTTCATACCCTCGCCTCAGGAGATGAGAAGCAAGATATAAAAGCCCCAGAGGTTTGAGCCAGAGGTCAAAAGCAGTGAAGTCATAAATCCAGGGGTTAATTAAAAGTATTTTTTTGCTCATATAGAGATTATACCAGAACCGAAGAGGCCTCCTCCCCTGCCATCCCGGTATAATCTCCTGGGGATAGCTATAAATTATACCCTCGGGACTATAAACTAATCACTGATAGGGATTAGCGGTGATCAGCTCAGTATAGCTTTTAGGTCCTCTTCCGGCATGGTAATAGGAATAAGATTAAACTGGTTTTTGAGCACCTGGTAAACCGGGTCTTTCACAAAAGCAGGCATGCTCGGCCCTAAGCGGATATTTTTTATTCCCAGATGAAGGAGAGTAAGTAAAATGGCCACCGCCTTTTGCTCATACCAGGAAAGAACAAGAGAAAGGGGAAGAGAGTTAACATCGGTATATAAGGCATCAGCCAAGGCCAAAGCAAGCTGAATGGCAGAATAAGCATCATTACACTGCCCCACATCGAGGAGCCGAGGAAGGCCGTCAATTGCTCCAAATTCTAACTTATTGAAGCGATACTTACCACAGCCCAGGGTAAGAATGAGACAATCTGCAGGGACCATCTGAGCAAGTTGAGTGTAATAGTTCCTTCCCGGCTTAGCTCCATCGCACCCCCCAATTAAAAAGAAGTGGCGAATTTTACCTCTCTTCACTCCTTCAAACACTTTATACCCCATCCCGAGAACTGCACTACGGGCAAACCCTACTGTTATATTTTTCTCCTCTTCGTCCTCAGGAAAGCCCCTTTCCCCCAGAGCAGCTTCAATTACTGGAGTGAAGTCTCGATTACTTATATGGGTAACCTCTGGCCAGGCTACCAGACCACTGGTAAAAATCCTATTTTTATAGCTTTCTTTGGGTCTCTGAATGCAATTGGTAGTCATCAGTATCGCTCCAGGAAAAACATCAAACTCTTTTTGTTGATTCTGCCAGGCACCGCCATAATTGCCCGCTAAATGAGGATATTTTTTGAGACCGGGATAACCATGGGCGGGGAGCATTTCCCCATGAGTATAGACATCAATTCCCCTACCCTCGGTCTGCTTTAAAAGCTCTTCCAGGTCCCTCAGGTCATGCCCGGAAATTAGAATAGCCTTACCCGCTTTAGGAGTTATTCTCACCGGAGTGGGAACAGGATGACCATAAGCAAAAGTATGAGCTCGATCCAGAAGAGCCATTACTTTCAGATTGTATTCTCCCACCTGTAAAGCACGAGAGAGAAGTTCATCCAGAGTAAAATTATTACTTGCCAGGTAGTCAAGGGTGCGGTGGAAAAAAGCGTATACCTCTTCATCTTCCACCCCTAAAATTTGCGCATGATCAGCGTAAGCTGCCATCCCTTTAAGGCCATAAAGAATTAAATGTTTGGCCCCGGCTACCGATTCTCCCCATCGCTCTATATCCTTTTCCAGAGTTACTTCTTCCCCTTGTTTTACTAATCCATCAAAGCTGGAAACCGGAGTCCAGGTAGCTGGTCCAGAAAGCTCCTCCGGTGAAACTCCACTTTGAGCACAAGCAGCAAGATACATATTCCTGGCTTTCTCTTTCATTTGGTAGGCTCGAAGAACCATCTCTTCTACTCTGCGGGGGTCAAAATCCACGTCGGTAACAGTAGCAAAAAGAGCTTCCAAAACAAAAACATCAATTTCCCGATTTCGACTTCCTAAGTCTTGCGCTCTTTTAGCATACATAGAAATCCCTT
>JAKPIQ010000095.1 GCA_029549715.1 Candidatus Atribacteria bacterium
TTTATGGGACAATATGACCAGGTTCGTCCCGGATTGTTAGCTATTCGCTATCAGATCAAAGTGAGTGGTGACCTCAGCGATGAAGAATTAAAAGAGTTTGAAGAAGAAGTAGACAGACGCTGCCCGGTATCTGATACTTTAAAAAATGGCACTAAAGTAGAGGGGAAGATAACTTCTTAGCCGTCTGCGACGCAAAGTGTAAAGCAGAAAATTTAAGAAACTAAAAACTGATGACGCAGGGGGTATTATCCCCAGCGTGCCTAACGGCAGACAATAGGGATCCTATCCCCTGCCCTTGCTTGTCATCTTGCATGTACCTATCAAGGGTCTAAAATTTAGATTCCCGATTTAAACGTTCGGGAATGACAGAAGATGGATTCCCGGCTAAATTACGGGAATGACATACCAAAATAAGAGCAGGATAACTCTTGTAGTTTCCAGAGAAGAAGAAATATAAAAATCCACCAGGGAAGGGAAAGAGTTTCCCCCTATACCGGGGGAAACTCCCGACACTGTCACAGGCCATCTGTAGCACAAAAGTAAAGAAGAAACTACATATACCAAGGAAGCAGTCTTTCTATTCTATGGTATATATAGTTAGCTATAAAAATAGTACAGGAAGAAACGCGTTTTCTTCAATAGAAAGGAGATTATGATGAAAGCTGCTGTTTTAGAAGATATAGATCACTTAGTGATAAGGGAAGTAGAGGATTATGAGGTAGGGGAAGGAGAGGTGTTGATAAGGGTCAAAGCCTGTGCCATTTGTGGTTCAGATATCCGGATTATGCACCACGGCAACCCCCGGGTTAAGTTTCCCCACATTATCGGTCATGAAATCGCAGGCGTTGTGGTAGAAGTGGGTGAAGGAGTAGAAAAATTCGAGATAGGAGATCGAGTGGCAGTAGGAGCAGACGTTCCCTGTGGAAAATGTTTCTGGTGTCAGAATGGAATGGGAACTAACTGCGCTATAAACTATGCCATTGGCTACCAATTCCCAGGAGGCTTTGCTCAATATATTCTACTCAATTCCTTATCGGTGGAACAGGGATCGGTACACAAAATTCCTGAGAATCTCTCTTTTGATGAGGCATCCTTAGCTGAACCATTAGCCTGTGCTATTAACGGGCTGGAGATGGCTAACCTGGGAGTGGGAGACACTCTATGTATTATTGGAGCAGGACCTATTGGTTGCATGATGATAGAGATGGGCCGCTACATGGGGGCAACCAATATCATTGTTATCCAGCGTTCTCAGCAGCGGCTGGATTTGGCCTGTAAATTCAACGCTGATTATTATTTTTTGAGCGATGAACATGCGCAAGAGAAGGTGAAAGAGGTAACCAACGGAGAAGGAGCAGATGTGGTGATGGTAGCCTGTGCCTCTCCTGAAGCACAGGAGCAAGCTCTTCTTCTCGCTCGCCATCGAGCCCGGATAAACTTTTTCGGTGGGCTACCTTCCGGAGCCCGTAATATAAGCATTTCTAGTAATCTTATCCATTATCAGGAATGCATGGTATTGGGAAGCCATGGCAGCCTCCCCCGCCATCATCAAAAAGCCCTGCGAGTGATGGAAAAGGGAATGGTAACCCCTGCAGAGTATATTACTCATCGCTTTCCTCTAGAGGAAATTAAGGAGGCTTTTAAGGCAGCTGAATCCCACGAAGGACTGAAAGTTGTGGTTAATCCATGAAGGCTCTGGTTCTGGAAGAAAAAGGAGTTTTATCTTTTCAGGAGGTAAAGACCCCTGTCCCTCAAGAGGGAGAAGCCTTAATAAAAGTTCAAGCGACGGGAATATGTGGTTCGGACCTCCCCCGGATTTTTGGTGATCAGGCTTATTTCTACCCTCTCATTCCTGGTCATGAATTGGCAGGCGTTGTGGTAGAAGTAGGAAAAAAAGAGGATAAAGAGTGGATAGGAAAAAGAGTTACAGCGTATCCTCTCATCCCCTGCCGAAACTGCCCGTACTGTGAAGTAGGTCAATACGAGCTATGCAATAATTATGGATATTTAGGCTCTCGGCAAAATGGAAGCTTTGCCGAGTTTGTGGTAGCTCCGGTAGAGAACCTCATGTCTCTACCTCAGGGAGTTTCCTGGGAAGAGGGGGCGTTGAGTGAGCCAGGAGCAGTAACTTTGCATGCTTTGCGGCGCGCTCACCCGGAAGTAGGTGATAGAGTGGCAGTTTTTGGTTTAGGCCCTATCGGGCTTCTGTGTGGCATGTGGGCAAAGATGGGAGGAGCTCGAATGCTCACAGGATATGATGTGGATGAGCAAAAATTTCCCCTAGCACATACTTTAGGTTTTGATCTCGCTTTATCTCCGGCGGAGAAAAAAGAAGAGGTGGACCTGTCTATTGAGGCCTCCGGAAATAGTCGGGCTCTCCGGGATGCCCTGGGTATTGTGAGAAAAAAAGGCAAACTTCTCCTGGTGGGAAATCAAGAACAAGATGTAACCTTAAAACCTGAGGATATCGGTGTAATTCTCCGCCGGGAACTTACCGTTGTGGGTACCTGGAATTCAGATTTTTCGTCTCTGAACTCAGATTGGAAAAGATTGCTGGAATTGGAAGAGAGAGGAAGAATCTCTTTATCTCCTTTGATTTCTCACCGAATAACCCTGGAGGAAGCTCCCTCTTTTATGCTGGAAATGCAACAAAAGCGTTTTTCTTACACCAAGGTAATCATAGAACCACAGGAGGTAAGGTGATGGTAAAGGTTTCTGCTTCTTTAGATTGCGCCGACTATCTTCGTCTGGAAGAAGAAATAAAAAAACTGGAAAGGGCAAAAATTGATATGCTTCACATTGATATCATGGATGGAGTGTTCGTCCCCAACTTTGCTCTGGGCACCAATCTTTTAAGAAAACTTCGTCCGGCTACTTCTCTTACCTTTGACGTCCACCTTATGGTGCAGAATCCCGAAACTTTTATACCCCTGTTTGCCGACCTGGGAGCAGACATAATTACTTTCCACGCCGAGGTGAGTCCTCGTCTGCATTACTTAGTGGATATGATTAAAAAGGAAGGTAAAAAAGCGGGACTGGCCCTTAACCCCTCTACCCCACCTGAATTTCTTTCTTATCTTTTACCTTATTTAGACCTGGTGCTTTTGATGACTGTAGATCCAGGATTTGTAGGACAGAAATTTATTCCCGAAGTCATATATAAGGTAGAGAAGGTGAGAGAAATGGCAGAAGAAAAAGGCTTGGATCTGGACATCGCTGTAGATGGAGGAATTGGAGAAAACACCGTTCCTCCCCTAAAGAGGGCCGGAGCTAATGTTTTTGTGGCCGGAACAACCAGTATTTTTTCTGGCCGGGAAGATGTAGAAAAAGCAGCTTTAGAATTTAAGCAATTTTGTGAGGAATGCTAAGGTTCTTCTCTTAGATAAAAATGGTGCGCGGTGCTGGATTCGAACCAGCGACTTCCACCGTGTGAGGATGGCACTCTACCGCTGAGTTAACCGCGCCCAGAGTTTTCTTTATGTTATTTTACCACAGTATCATCACCTTCTTCAATAGTTTTCCGAAACTGGTTAATGTAAACTTATTAATGAGAAAAGAGCCTCATCGTCCAGAATGGATATACCACGCTCTAAAGAGAGCTCAAGCTGGTAATAGAGGAAAAAGAGAGACGCTCCCGGGTTCACAGTCTCAAAGGTGATTTCCACCCTGCATAGAGAGTTGCCCTCTGGTATAATGAGGAATAACCCTTAATAAGAAAAGAGGAA
>JAKPIQ010000100.1 GCA_029549715.1 Candidatus Atribacteria bacterium
GATTCGTTCGGCTAACTCTTCTGAATGTTCGAGTTCTTCGTTGGCAATTTCCTCTAATTGATCGGCAACTGTTTTGGCATGAATGCCCTTGACTACCATGGCTGCAGTCTTGTAATAGAAATAAGCTATTAGTTCATCTGCATAAGCCTTGTTGAGCAATTGAATTAATTCGTCAGCAATGTTTTTGACTAGCTCTCTGGTTTTTTGCGCCATTTTTAATTCCTCCTTGTAAGTATTGGGTTGGTTGAAATTACTGCACACTCATTTTAACCTAACCTGACCTTTGGTGTCAACACTAACTTGTAGGGTGATAGTGTCAACTCATTGGAGCCTCTATAAGAATCTCTTGGTTGATTACTATCCGCTTTTTATGACTCAATCTATTTTCCATCATTTCCTCCCTTCTCCTGTGGTAAATGGGGATCTTCCCCGAGGCCACAAATTCTTTAATAATACTTTAAGTGCTCTCCTGTAATATAAACCCCTCTTTTTTGTCACCCCGGCAATTTTAAAGCCATTTTTAGCTTGCTCCTGAATGTATCGACTATAGGGGAGAACCCCCTATGACCCCCAAAAGAAAAAAGGCAAAAGACAAAGACTTAAAATAAAAAGCAAAACCACCGAAGGAGAAAGCGTCCCTCGGTATAAGGGGAAATGTTTCCCCTTATTACCCCCAAAGACAAAAACAAGAATCTACTGAGAAAGGAAAGGCAAACAATCTGCGGCGTAAACAAAAGACAAAAGAAAAAGACAGAAAGAGGAAAAACACTGAGGGGAAAAGCAAACGACCTACGGCGTAAACTGAAAAACAAAAAATAAAAGACAAAAGACAAAAGAATAAAAACCTACTGGTGGAAAAAGCATCCACCTGTATAAGGGGGGCAAAGTCCCCTTATAAGCTTCCTGGAAAAATCAAAGAAAAACAGAAAAACAAGAAAGACTACCGAGGAAGAAAAAGCCTTCCTCAATGAATTTCCCGCTAAATTTCGGGAATGGCAGAAGAAGATGGATGCCTTACTACCGATATGACCAAAAAGGAGACTGTCATTTCTGAATGTATCTATCAGGGGTTCAGAACAGCAGGAATAGTATTCTGGTCATGTTAGAAGCTATTCACCACCAGTAGGATTTTGGAATTCTTCTTTAATTTTTTGCCCCAGCCCCCAGGGTACTATATAGGTGTCTTGGTAGCGATATTCGATTTTTCTTCCGTTTCTCACTGTGGTTTCTACAGTTAAGAGTCCTTCCTCTTCTTCTTTTTTATTCAGGGAAATAATTCGGGTTTCCCAGGTTTTCTGTGAGGAGTTTTCTTTTTCCCCCCATATCTCACATATCAGGTATTTTTCCTGAAGGTAGGCAAAAATAACTACTTTTTGTGTAGGGTAGGAGAATCGAAGGTCCTTGCTTCCGTAACTTACTGCCGCGTCTCTTCCTGGAGGAACGTAAGAAGTAGTTTCTGAATAACCCGAATGGGGATGACGCTCTAATATCTGAACATCAGTACTTAATAGAGCGTTATACAGAGTAGAAGACACCTGACACACTCCTCCTCCGTAACCGGGAGATAGTCTGCCGTTAACCATTATATGGGTTTCAAGGTAACCATCCTCTTTTTCTGCT
>JAKPIQ010000117.1 GCA_029549715.1 Candidatus Atribacteria bacterium
GGGATTATAGTTTTGCTTTTTCTGGCTTTTTTCTCGGGGGGTGTCTTAGCTCAAGAACTCCGGGATTTATTCTGGAAGGTAGATGGAGAGATTATCAAGCTCACTTTTAAGTTTACCGAAGGCACGAGCTGGGTAGAATCTTCTCCTGACCCCTATCATATCGTGGTGGATATTGAAGGAGTGACAAACGGTCTCGGTTACAATCAAAGGCCTATGGAGATTGGACCTCTCCGAAATATTATGTTTATAGAAAAAGATGATGCTCTTCGTCTGTGGGTGGAGCTCCGGGAAAAAGTGGACTACGAGATATATGATGAAGTTGGTGGCTGTCTGGTGAGTATGATTTTTCACTTACCTCCTGGAAGAGGAGAGGAGAAGCTTTTTTCTTTTGATTTTCGAGATGCCGAAGTGAAAGATGCTCTTCTTGCTCTAGCGAAAGTGGCCGGAGTGAATATGGTAGTGGATGACTCAGTTACGGGGACAATAAGTGTTTCTTTTGAAAATCTCGCTTTTGACCAGGCTCTGGGCTATATTATAACCATGAGAGGATTGGGCCAGATAAAGCTGGGTAATAACATTGTGGTAGCCAAGCGTAATATATTAGAGGAAAATTTTGGTCTTCTGGAAACTCGCCGCTTTGAGCTCAAGTATATCGATCTGGATAAAGCTAAAGAGACTCTGGGTTTGGTAGTACAGGGAGAGGGTCGGATAATAACGGATCAATCTTCCCGGGCGATTATAGTAAAAGGGAGGCAGGAAGAGCTAAATCAGGTGGAAGAAATGCTAAAGGAGATAGACTGTCCTCTGGAAGTCAAAACTTTTTATCTTTCTAATAATCTTTATCGGGAAGAGGGAGATCTGGAAAATATAAAAAATCTTCTTAAAATCGTTGTTCCTGAAGAAGAAAGGCTGGGTTTTGATGCGGGACAAAAAGCGATAGTGGTGAAGGGAACTCCGGAGGAGATAGAAGCTGCCTCACGGCTTCTTAATAATTTAGACCGTAAACGGCCTCAGATTATGGTAGATGTAAAGCTGGTGGAAATTGACCGGCAAAAAGTAAAGGACTTAGGGTTTACCTGGGAAGTGGGAGGAGTAACAGGTGCAATTGCCTTTGGAGAACTATCCTTAGGGGGAACTATGGAGCGGCAAGACTTGGTGGAGGTGACTCTGAACGCCCTGACCAGAGAGAATAAGGCGCATCTCGTGGGTAACCCTCGAATTTTAACTCTCAGCGGAGAGAAAGCTACTATCACTGTGGGTGACCGTGTTCCTTACCGCAACATCCAGGGTGTAGATGAAGCAGGACATGTAATCCCGGGAGGAGTGGAGTTTCTGGATGTGGGAGTGAAGCTGGAGGTTACTCCGCTTTTAACTGAAGACCAGATGATATTAGTTGAGGTTAAACCGGAGGTGAGTTCCTCTTCTGAAAGAGAATATTACCTTGCCGGACAACGTTATACCGACCCTCAGGTCAAAACTCGCTTGGCAGAAACCACTGCTCGCTTGAAAAGCGGAGAAACCCTGGTAATTGGAGGATTGATAAGGAGTGAGGATATCGAAAATATTACTCGTATTCCCATCCTGGGGGAAATTCCTCTCATCGGGGAGTTATTTGTTTTGCACAATAAAACTCACGAGGAGACAGAGCTCATAATTTTTATCACTCCTCATATCATTGAATATTAAGGAGGGGATAACTTGAGAAAGAAAAGACTCCTGGTGGAAGTCATTTTTATCCTTCTTCTGCTGACTGTTCTTTCAGGATGCCAGTGGTTTTCAGATAATCCTATGTTTCCCCGGGCGAAATTTATAGTTACCGGCGAGCCCACCCACTTGACTCCCAGCGAGGAAAA
>JAKPIQ010000118.1 GCA_029549715.1 Candidatus Atribacteria bacterium
TGGTAGAGAAGTTAGGGAGAGAGGGAGGAAAACTTTTAGTAGAAACTTTGCCCCGGTGGGTGAGAGAGGAAATTTCTCCCCGTCCTCAAGAGGGAGAGGTTTCTTATGCTCCGGTATTGAAAAAAGAAAGGGCTAAAATAAACTGGGAAGATAAGGCTTTTGACATTGTAAATCAAGTCCGAGCTTTTTCTCCTCGTCCTGGAGCTTATACTTATTATAATAATACCAGGATTAAAATTTTGAAAGCTAGCTTAAAAGAGGAGATTTCCGCCTCTCCGGGGACAGTAGTAGAGGTTAGCCCTCGGGGGTTTGTGGTAGCCGGAGGAGAAGGAGGGCTATTAGTGGAGGAAGTACAGCCGGAAAGTCGGCGAGTCATGTCTTCTTGGGAGTTTTGTTGTGGATACCATCTAAAAAAGGGTGATAAATTACTGTAGGAGGTGAACGGGATGTTCTACTTTGATTATACCTTTATTCTCTTAATCCCTGCTTTGATTCTCGCCTTTTACGCTCAGGCTAAGGTGAGCAACACCTATTCTAAACTTTCCAGAATGAGAGCCAGGGCAGGGTTAAGCGGTAGAGAAGTGGCGGAAATGCTGGTGCAGAGCTTAGGATTGGGAGTGAAAGTGGAGGAAATACCAGGAGCTTTAACTGACCACTATGATCCTACTCGAGAGACTTTGCGTCTTTCTAAGGCGGTGGCTAATGGCTCATCCATTGCTGATTATAGCATTGTAGCTCACGAGGTAGGGCATGTTTTGCAAAAAAGGGAACAATATCCCGCTTTTGCTTTGCGCTCTACTCTTGTTCCAGTAGCGAGCTTCGGCTCGCAGTTAGCTTTGCCTCTCTTTTTAATTGGTTTGATTTTTTATCTTCCTGCTCTTATGGACTTGGGTATTATCTTTTTCAGCCTGGCAGTTCTTTTTCAGCTGGTAACTTTACCGGTAGAATACAACGCCAGCTCGAGAGCCTACCTGGTCTTAGATAGAGCAGGGATAATAGCAGCGGAAGAAAAGCCTTATATTAAGCAAATGCTGAATGCTGCTGCCCTCACTTATGTAGCTGCTACTGCGATGGCTGCTCTTCAGCTCTTGCGATTGGTGCTTCTGCGAGGGAGCAGAGATTGAATGATCGCCGAAGAAGGGATGCTGTACAGATTCTCAACCGTCTTTACCTCGGCCAGGTTTCTTTTTTAGATGCTGAATATAGTCGATGGATTAAAAAGGGAAATTATACCGAAAAAGACCGAAACTGGTTAGTCAGTTTATTGCGAAACATAGTGAAGCATCAGTTGTTCATAGACGGGTTGCTCAAAGAATATTTACCCAGATGGGAAAAGTTACCCGTTGCTGTCCAGAGTCTATTGCGGATAGGGGTGGCAGAGCTCCTTTTTCACTCTTCTCCTTCTTTTGCCATAGTGAATGAGACAGTTGAGGTAGCTAAGGAGGTAAAGACGGAATTTGCTTCCCTGGTTAATGCTGTTTTGCGAAAAATAGCAGAGAAAAGAGACTACTACGCTGTTATTATAAAAGAGGAAGGAATGGATCTTCCTTCCTTTTTGGAAGAAGAGTGGAGGAGCTGGATAGGGGAAGAAGAGTTAAAATTGCTAAAGAAATCTCTATCTCTTCCCCCTCCTCTCTATGTCCGGGTCAATACTTTGAAAATCGGGGAAGAAGAATTAATAGAAAGATGGAGAAAAAGGGGAATAGAAAGCAGCAAAACCGGGCTCCCGGGAGCTTTGAAGGTGGACGTTGATTACTCTACTTTAGTGAGCCTTCCTGAATACCAGGAAGGCTTGTTTTACCCCCAGGACTTAGGTTCTCAGCTGATAGTAAAAGCTATCAGTCCTTTTATCCGGGGGAGGGTGATAGATGTCTGTTGCGGAGTGGGAGGAAAGACTTTTACCATGGCTCAATACCCCTCTTATCAAGAGATTCTGGCTTGGGATAAAAAAGAAGGTAAAGTAAATACCCTTTATGAGTTCATTTCTCTTTTTAATCTTGATAATGTTAAACCTATGGTGGTAGATGCTCTGCATCCCCCTCGGGAGTTTTTTTCCACTGCTGATTTAGTAGTGGTGGACGCTCCCTGTTCAGGCTGGGGAACTCTCCGCCGGAATCCGGAAATATTACTGAAGAATCCCAATTTAGAAGATTTATTTTATCAGCAACTTTCTCTTCTTCATTCTGCCTCTTCTCTGGTAAAGGAAGGGGGAGTAATGGTATATTGTGTATGTAGTATTACGAAACAGGAAACTCGAGAAGTAGTAAAAGAATGGGAATTAGATAAGGGAAAAGAGTGGGAG
>JAKPIQ010000134.1 GCA_029549715.1 Candidatus Atribacteria bacterium
GAGGAAATTAGAAGTAGAGGATATATAGTAGAAGATACCCCTCTGGGCCCTCGCTTTTTTAAGATGGAGGAATGATGAAAGAGGAGCTTATTTATGGACGTCAGCCGGTGAGAGAGGCTCTGAGATCGGAAAAAAGAAAAGTAGAGATGTTATTTGTGATGGAAGGGGCGCAGGGGAAAATAATAGAAGAAATTAAACAGCTATCCCAAAAGAGAAAAATCCCCTGGGAAGCAAAAGACAAAGATTTTTTAGAAGAGCTGGTAGGTAAAGGTGTCAACCATCAGGGGGTGGTGCTGATAGCTCAACCTCGAATATTCCCCTCCTGGCAAGAAATTTTGGAGAAAAATAAAGTCTCTCCGGAAGCAACAGTGGTTTTTGTAGATCGGGTGGAAGACCCTATTAATCTGGGAGCGATCATAAGAACAGCTGCTTTTTTTGGAGTGGAAGGAATTCTGGTTAGCAAAGCCCGTACTGCTCCCTGGAGTTCACCGGTAGTGAGAGCTTCGGCGGGAGGTATAGAGGGGGTAGATATAGCTCAAATTAACAATTTTACTCAAGTGGTAAAAAAGTTTCAGGAAGCAGGTTTCTGGATAGTAGCTCTGGAAGCCGATGGAGAGAAAAATCTCTGGGATGTGGACTTGCGGGGCATGCCTCTG
The DNA here is from genome assembly GCA_029549715.1 of Candidatus Atribacteria bacterium. Taxonomy (GTDB): domain Bacteria; phylum Atribacterota; class Atribacteria; order Atribacterales; family Caldatribacteriaceae; genus Sordicultor. The sequence continues at coordinate 657 of JAKPIQ010000134.1, forward strand.
GGTCTCGTGGTGGGAGGAGAACACACAGGGGTTAGAAAAGTAGTGCGTTCTTTGTGCGATGTGGTGTTGAAGATACCATCAAAAGGGGTGATAAATTCTCTTAATGTAGCAGTAGCCTTGGGCATCGGAATTTATGAAGTAATGAGACAGAGGAGCACCAATTAATGGATAAGGGACAGATCATAGAAGGAAAAGTGGTTGATTTTGCTCTTCCTGAAGGAGAAGGAGTGTTAAAGGAAGAAGGTTGGGTGATATTTGTCCCCGGGGTTTTGATTGATGAGGTATGTAGAGTAAAAATTACCAAATTGAAGAGGAATTACGCTGTGGGAGAAGTGGTAGAAATTATTGAGCCTTCTTCTTCCCGAGTAGAACCTCTTTGTCCTCATTTTGCAGAAGGATGTGGAGGCTGTCGTTTCCAGTTTATGGCTTATGAAGAGCAGGTTAAGGTGAAAGAAAGAAATGCTCGACAAACTTTAGAAAAGGTGGGGGATGTTTCCTGGGAAGAAGTGGATTATGAAGGCTTTATTCCTTCTCCTTCTCCCTGGGAATATCGAAATAAAATGGAATTTAATTTTGGAGAAAAAGAAGGGAATTTGGCTTTAGGTTTGAGGCCCCGGGGGCGGTATTGGGATCTGGTAGACTTGAAAATTTGTTATTTGATGAAAAAAGACTTAATCCAGACTCTTTTAGAGTTGTTTAGAGATTATGGGAGACGCTCCTTGCTTTCAGGATATGACCCCCGGAAAAAAGAGGGGGTATTGAGGAATTTACTGGTGCGCTATTCTGCCTCTCAAGAACTGCTCATTGGTCTCTCAACTACTGATGTTGACCTCCCCCGCCAGGAAGATTTGATAGAAGAGTTGCGAGAGAATTTTCCCTCTCTTGAAGGCCTGGTACACATCATTAATAACTCACCAGCCAGTGCTTTGGTTTTTGAAGATAAAAAGGTTCTGTGGGGCAAAGACCATTTTTTTGAGCGAATAGGATCGGTTAATTATAAAGTTTCCATAGAGAGTTTTTTTCAGGTAAATAGCCTCCTTTCTTTAACGCTTTATGAAAAAGCAGCTCACTATGCCTCCTTAAGCGGGGGAGAAACGGTTTTAGATCTTTATTGTGGAAGTGGAGGAGTAGGGCTTTTCATAGCTGATTCTGCTCAGCAGGTAGTGGGGGTGGAAGAAAACCCCCCAGCGGTAGAGGATGCTAAATTTAATGCCTGGTTAAACGGGCGGAATAATTTTACCTGTATTCCTGGTCGGGTAGATAAAGTTCTTCCTCTTTTTTCCGATATAGGGGTGGACGTGGTCATAGTAGATCCCCCTCGGGCCGGTCTGGATAAAAAAGTGGTAAGGAGAGTTTCCTCTCTTTCCCCTCAGTGCCTGGTTTATATCTCTTGCAATATCAGTACTTTAGCTCGTGACTTATCACTTTTTAGGGAGTGGGGATATCATCTGAAGAAAATTTCCTTTTTAGACCTCTTTCCTCAAACTCCTTATTTTGAATCAGTGGCCCTCCTCAAGCAAAAATAGACTACCGTTTGTCTTCTCAGAGG
>JAKPIQ010000079.1 GCA_029549715.1 Candidatus Atribacteria bacterium
CATCGATTTTTCTCAGCTTACCCAGTTTGGAGGTAACCCCACTGCCTATATTAATTTCCAGGATGGGTATGAGGCCGGGTCTTTGGATATGGTGAGTACTGATTCTGGTGGAGTGTTAACCGGGATTTTTACCAATGGTCAATCCAAAGCCTTAGCTCAAATTGCTTTAGCCACTTTTTCTAACCCGGGGGGTTTACTGAAAGAAGGTGGAAATCTGTACCAGATTTCCAATAACTCTGGTCTTCCCAATATCGGAACAGCGGACAGTGGAGGAAGAGGAAGCATCGCGGTAGGAGCACTGGAGATGTCTAATGTTGATTTAGCTCAAGAATTCACCAACATGATAGTAACTCAGCGAGGTTTTCAGGCTAATTCTCGGGTGATTACCACGTCTGATGAAATGTTACAGGATTTAATCAATATTAAACGGTGAAAAAGAGGGGCACCGCGCCCCTCTTTTTCAAGCCCATGAGAGAGGGATAGGGAATGATTGGTTTAACTCGGTTTAATGGTTCCAGTTTTGTTCTGAATATGGATTTAATTGAAACCATAGAAGCTACTCCGGATACGGTTATCACTCTGGTTACTGGTAGAAAGTATGTAGTTAAAGAGTCAGTAGATGAGATAATCAATAAAATCTTAGATTTTCGCCGACAGAGCGGGGTGAGTAAAATCTTGATACAGAATTTATCCGAGAGCGATATGGAGGGATAACTATGGATAAGGCAACTATCATCGGTTTGGTAGTGGGAGTAGTTTTACTTTTCTGGGGAATGACTGACGCTGCAGCTAATAATATGAAAATTTACTATAGCTTTTCTTCCATACTTATTGTGGGAGGAGGGACTTTAGCTGCTACTCTTATCAGTTTCCATCTGGACCAGGTGATGAAAGCTTTTCAGCTTTTTATGATTGCCTTGCGTTCTCGACTTCCCCATCCCTCAGAGATAACCACTACTCTCGTGGGCTTAGCAGAGAAAGCTCGTAAAGAGGGACTTCTGGCTCTGGAAGAAGAAACAGAGAGAATAGACGACCTCTTTTTTAAGCGGGGGATTCAATTAGTAGTAGACGGAACTGACCCTCAGCTATTGAAAAGCATCTTGGAAACCGAACTGGTTTTTCTGGAAGAACGCCACAAAAAAGGGAGAGCTATTTTCGAAACGATGGGCAGTTTTGCTCCGGCCTTTGGTTTGATTGGAACACTCATTGGTTTGGTAGCCATGCTGGTTAGCTTGGATGACCCCAAAAAAGTGGGGCCGGGAATGGCAGTAGCACTACTTACCACTCTCTATGGAGCTGTTATTTCTAATCTGGTTTGTCTACCTATAGCCAATAAATTAAAGCTAAGGAGTAGTGAAGAAGTGTTACTGAAGGAAGTTATTATCGAGGGGATTCTCTCCATCCAGGCAGGAGATAACCCTCGCATTGTGGAGGAAAAACTTAAATCTTTCTTTGCTCCCAGTATCCGAGAAGAATTAGAGCGTGAGAGAGAAGACTTAGGCAGAGTGATTCCTCTAAAAAGAGAAAGCGAGAGCACGAGGTGAATTAGATGCCCCGTAAAAGAGTAGAAGAAGAAGCACCCCCCGGAGCACCTCTGTGGTCTTTGACCTATGGAGACTTTATGTCTCTGTTACTTTGTTTTTTTATAATGCTTTTTGCTCTTTCCACTATCGATGTGGCCCGGTTTAAGGAGGTAATTTCTTCTATTCAGGGAGCGTTAGGGGTTCTGGAAGGTGGGCCCAGGGTTTTAAATCCTTCTGATATTCCTGTTCCTAAACCCCCTACTCAGATTAGCCCCTCGGGCCTGGTAGAACTGAAACTGGCTGGTCTCATGAAGGAGATTGAGAGGCAATTGATAAAAGAAGGCAACCTTTCCCCGGATAAAGTTAGTTTCAAGATAGATGAACGGGGATTGGTGATTACTTTTCTGGATGCCGTTTTTTTTGATGTTGGTAAAGCGAATTTGAAACCGGGAGTATTTCCCATCCTGGATGCTCTAGCTGATGCTCTAAAGGATGTTAAAAACTCAATCAGAATAGAAGGACATACCTGTGATTTACCCATTCACACTTCTCAGTTTCCTTCTAACTGGGAGCTATCTGCTGCTCGAGCTATTGCTGTGTTACGATATCTGGTGGAGGAAAAAGGGTTACCTCCAGAGCGATTGATGGCCGTGGGTTATGGGGAATATCGGCCTCTGGCTCCCAATGTAGATGAAGAACTCCGCCAGAAGAATCGGCGAGTGGAGATAGTTATTTTACGAGATTGAAAGGAGAAGAAACTATGCCTGAAGAAACTGAAGACTTAGAAAAGAAGAAAAGCTTTTCTTTTCAAATGATAATGTTGATTGTTACTCTGGCTCTTTTGGCTTTTATGATTTTTGTCTATCTCCACCAGAGCGGGATGTGGGATAAACTCTTTGCTTCTTCTCCGCAAGAAGCAAAGGCAACATCTTCTTTTATTTATATTTTTGAGCAAAATTTTCTGGTTAACCTGAGTGATAAAGACGTATTGCGTTATCTCAAGATGACTCTGGGAGTAGAAATTTCTGACCAGCGAGTGGTAGAGGAGATCAAAAATAAAACAGTGGAGATTCGAGATGCTATAATTACTTTGGTCAGTGCTCAAACTTCCGAGGACCTTTCTACCACGGAGGGCAAAGAAAAATTGAAGTTGCTTATTGCCGATAGTATCAACAGTTTTTTGACCTCCGGGAAAGTGACTAAAGTCTATTTCGTCGATTTTGTTATGCAGTAGGAGCGAAAAATGAGCGATATACTGTCTCAAGAAGAAATTGATGCTTTGCTCAGAGCTTTAGATTCAGGAAGCCTGGAAGCAGAAGCTATTAAAGAAGAGGGAAAAGAAGGTGGACGCCTCAAGGTTTATGATTTTCGGCGCCCGGAGAAGTTTTCTAAAGACCAGATACGTACTTTTCATATGATTTTTTCGTCTTTAGCACGTTTGACCTCTACCAGTTTAGCTGCTTTTTTGCGTAGCCGATGCCAGGTAGAGTTGGTTTCAGTGGACCAGCTTACTTATGATGAGTTCGTACGTTCGGTTCCTAATCCCACTTTTGTATGCATTTTTTCTCTTCCTCCTTTAGAGGGACGTTGTGTTTTACAGATGAATCTGGATATGGTTTTTCTAATATTAGATCGCTTGTTGGGGGGTTCAGGAAGTACTGTTTTTCATCCTCGTCCTTTAACTGAAATTGAAAATCGGATTATGCTGGAAGTGGCAGAAAGGATCATGGGTGCTTTAAAAGACTCCTGGGCTAATATCCAGGAGGTGGAACCACAAATAGAGGCTCTGGAATCAAGTTTAGAATTTGTCCAGGTGGTTTCTGGTAATGACATGGTGATTCTTTTTACTTTTTCGGTGGAAGTTGGAGAGCGAGAGGGGATGATGACCGTTTGTATTCCCTATCTGGTGGTAGAGCCTATTACTCAGAGGCTGAGCGCCTCTTTATGGTTTGCCAGTCGTAAATCCAACGACCCCCAGGTTCAGGAAAAAGTGAAAAAGAAAATTAATCAGGTTCGCTTGCCGGTAGTGGTAGAACTGGGTAAAGCAACTATAAGTTTGAAGGAGCTTTTGAGTTTGGAGGTAGGGGATGTAGTGGTGTTAGATAAAAGAGTAGGAGAGCCTTTGAATATTCTGGTAGGAAAAAAGGTAAAGATGAAAGGGATGCCAGGAAGGTCGGGTCGGAGATTGGCTATTAAAATTACGGAATTGGAGGAGGAAGAGTGAATGCCAGAAGATACTTTGACTCTTGAGGAGAAAGATGTTATTGGCGAGTTGGGAAATATCTCTATGGGGGCGGCGGCTACTGCTCTATCCACTATTTTAGGGCGGAGGGTAGAAATTACTGTTCCTCGGGTGGAAGTGATAAATAAGGAGGAAGTGGCAGACCTTTTTCCAGAGAAACATATTGTGGTTAAGGTTCGTTACCAGGAAGGGCTCGAAGGAGAAAACCTTCTTTTAATAAAAGAAGAAGATGCTCGAATATTGGTGAGTTTAATGATGGGTGGTGGAGACACAGAAGCACCCCTGGGAGAAATGGAGATTAGCGCTTTAGGAGAGGCTATGAACCAGATGATGGGTTCAGCAGCTACTGCTATGTCAGAATTTTTAAGAAGGAAAATTAGCATTTCCCCCCCGGAGATTATCGAACAAGAAGTGCAAGCTATCAAGGAAAAATGGGTAGAAGGGCAAGAGGAAGAGCATTTGGTAGAGGTCTTCTTCCATTTAGTAGTAGATGATGCCATAGATAGCAACATGATTCAGCTTTTGCCTCTTTCTTTTTCTCGAGCTATGGTTTCTTCTTTAGCTATCAAACGACAAGAGTCTATCCCCCCAGAAGAAGAAAGTCTGGTAACTGAATCTTCCCCGAAACAAGAAAAAAAAGAAGTTAAAGCTCAGTCAGTGGAGTTTGCTGAATTTAAAAAGAAAGAAGAAACTCCTTCCCGGGTTAATATCCAGCTCATCATGGATGTTAACCTGCCACTTGTGGTGGAGCTGGGTAGAACCCAGCTTTCTATTAGGGAGATTTTAGATTTAGGTCCGGGTTCGATAGTGGAACTGGATAGATTAGCTGGAGAGCCAGCCGATCTTTACATTAACGACGTGTTGTTTGCTCGGGGAGAGGTAGTAGTAATAGAAGAAAATTTTGGAGTTCGAATAACTGAAATTGTGAGCCCGGAAGATAGGATTAAGAATTTAAAGGAAGCTCGAATATAGCGTGAAAAACTTTTATAAGTTTCTGGTTTTTCTTAATTTTATGACGATGGCAAGAAGAGAACTTTTTGCTCAGGAAGAAGAGTTGAATTTACCAGAAATTCAGCCTCCTGTTTTTTCTGATGGTGGAGGCAGCATTTTGCGCTTTATAGGTGCTTTCCTGCTTGTGGTGGCTATCCTGTGGGGATTTTATTACTTGATGAAGAAATTAGCCGGCCAAAATCCTCGCTTTTCTTCTTCGCAATATATGAAGCTGGTAGATTTTTTGAATCTTAAACCCAATTTCTCTCTTTATTTAGTGGAAGTAGGAGAGCGGGTGGTTATGATTGCCCAGAGTGGTAATACTATAAGGGAAATTACCGAATTCAGTAAAGATGAGTTAGAAGAAAATGCATCTTTTGAAGGATTTTCCGGCTATCTGGATAGCTGGTTTGGGAGGAAAAAAGGGAAGAAAGATGGCTAAAAAAGCAGTCATTTTAATTTTAGCATCTTTAATTCTTCTTTTTCTTTCTTCTTCAGCGTTTTCTCAAGAACCTCCTCTTGTTTTGCCAAAAATTACTATAGAGGCAGGAGAAGTGGATGAACCTCAAGAGCTGGTTTTGTCTTTAAGAATCCTGCTTCTTCTAACTATTTTAAGCCTGGCCCCGGCCATTTTAATTATGGTTACTTCTTTCACTCGCATTGTGGTAGTTTTAGGTTTTGCGCGTAATGCTTTAGGCTCTCCCCAAATTCCTCCCACTGCGGTATTAGTGGGTCTGTCTTTGTTTTTAACCTTTTTTATTATGGCTCCTACTTTCGGTGAGATTCAGGAGAATGCTCTATCTCCTTATCTTGCGGGTAACATCACTCAGGAAGAAGCTCTGGATCGAGGAGTAGATAGTTTGCGAAATTTTATGTTTCGCCAGACTCAGGAAAAAGATCTGGCTCTTTTAGTTTCTTTTACTGACCTTCCCCGTCCCAAAACCAGAAGTGATATTCCTACCCATGTTCTTATCCCTGCTTTTATTTTAAGTGAGTTGAGGGCTGCTTTTACTTTGGGATTTTTGATTTATATTCCCTTTTTGGTCATTGATATGGTAGTAGCCAGTATTTTGATGTCTATGGGAATGATGATGCTTCCTCCGGTTATGATTTCTTTACCCTTTAAGCTACTTCTTTTTGTTTTAGTAGATGGTTGGGATCTGGTCGCTCGGGGGTTGACACTCAGTTTTCGGTGAGAGGAGGAGATAGATTTGAGTGAAGAATTATTGTTAGAGATAGGTAGAGAGACGCTACTTGTAGTTTTAAAGTTAGCTTTGCCTATTCTGGGAGTAACCCTTATAGTGGGAATTCTCGTGAGTATTTTCCAAGCGGTGACTCAAATTCATGAGCTCACCCTGACCTTTGTTCCTAAAATTCTGGCTGCCATTCTCGTAGTGGCACTTTTAGGTTCGTGGATGCTGCGTACTCTTTTAGATTTTACCGGTAATCTTTTCTGGAATTTACCTCTTTTTTTGCGCTAACCCATGAATTTTGCTTTTCTCATTTCTCATTTTCTTACTCTTCTTCTGGTTTGGATGAGACTTTTAGGACTTTTCCTTCTTGCTCCAGTATTTAATAGTCCCCTTATTCCTCTTCTTGCTAAAGTTGGTCTTTCCTTTCTTCTGGCAATAACTTTGCTTCCTTCCCTTACCTCTCAAGATTTTTTTACCTTACTGGATGGTTATTACCTTTTAGCTCTTGTTTCTGAAATTTTGGTGGGGCTGGTATTAGGGTTGTTATCAGGATTGGTTTTTTCCTGCATTGAGATTGCTGGTGAGGTAATAGATTTTCAAATGGGTTTCAGTTATGCTAACGTGGTGGATCCCCTTTCTAATTTAAGATTTTCGGTAATGGGACAGTTTTATTTTTTACTGACTGTAATCTATTACCTGGGTATAGGGGGATACCGTCTTACGTTACAGGGTTTAGTTCGTTCTTTTTCTCTCATTCCCCTCGGTAGTTTTAAGCTTGGCTTAAATGCTCCCGTCTCATTTGTGGGGTTGGTGGGAGAAGTGATGGCTATTGCTCTCGCGCTGGGAGCACCGGTTATTGCCACCCTTTTTTTGTCTAATCTGACTCTAGCCATTATTTCCCGGGCAGTTCCCCAGATGAACGTTTTTATTGTGGGGTTACCTCTTAATATTGGTTTAGGTTTATTTATGAGCTTAATGACTCTTCCTTACTTTTTACCCTATGTCGATGGGGTGATAGACCTTTTTTTGCGCAGTTTTTTCCAGATATTTTCTCCTTAAGTTGAGAGGTTACTTTGGCAAGAATTTTTATCCTGAAAAGAAGGGATACAATTATTAAAATCTAAAAAGAGGTGAGGTATGCCTCCTAAGCAGGATAAAACTGAGGAACCCACTCCTCGTCGCCGGGAAGAATTACGTCAAAAGGGGCAGGTTCCTATTAGTGTAGATTTTACGAGTGGTTTGACATTTATTGTGCTTTTTCTTCTGGCAACTTTTATTTTCCCCTCCTTGAGTGGGGAAATGATGAATTTAATGGAAGAAATATGGACGGGAAGCTACTACTTAAGAGAGGTAGACTCTCAATGGGTTTTTCATCTGGCTCGAATTGGAGTAAGTTACTTTGCTCGGGGAGTGCTTCCCTTTGTGGCAGTAGCTGCTGGTTTGGCTTTGTTTTTGGGTTTCTTACAGACTGGTTTTGTAGTATCGGGAGAGAGACTCAAACCCAAGTTTGAGCACATTAACCCGGTGCGAGGGTTAGAAAGACTTTTTTCTTTACGTCTTTTAGTGGAAGCTTTGAAAATATCTGTTAAAGTTTTTCTGGGAATAGTACTGGCTTATGTAGTGGTGAAGGATGCCCTGCCTCACCTTACTGACCTTATTTATATGGAGCTCCCTGCTGGAATAGAGGTAGTCGGGGAAATAGCGAAAAAACTGGGGCTTTATTTGGGGGGTTTATTTTTGGGAGTGGGATTTTTTGATTTTTTTTATCAACGTTTTGAATACGAGAGAAGTATAAAAATGACCAGAGAAGAACTGAAAGAAGAATATCGAAGAACCGAAGGAGACCCAATAGTAAAATCCCATATCCGGCGCCGTCAGCGGGAAATAGCTCGACGGAGGATGATGCAGGAAATTCCTAAAGCTCAGGTGGTAGTAACTAACCCCACCCATATTGCTTGTGCCCTTCGCTATGAGCGAGGTAAGATGAGAGCACCAGTCCTGGTGGCCAAAGGGCAGAGGTTGATAGCGGAAAAAATCAAAGAAGTTGCTCAAGAAAATGAAGTTCCCATAGTGGAAAATAAAAAAGTAGCCTGGGAGCTCTATAAGCACTGTGAAATAGGGCAAGAAATTCCCAGTTTTCTATATCGGGCGGTGGCAGAAATATTAGCTTTTGTTTATCAGTTAAAAGCCACTTATGGAGGAAGAAGAAGTGAATGAAGTTCTGGCTAAAACCTTAGAAAAAGGTCTCAAGAATAGCGACTTTCTTTTTGCTTTTCTCTTCATTCTCATCATTTTGATGATGGTTATACCTCTACCTCCTGCGGTTATAGATTTTCTTTTAAGTTGTAACATTGCTCTGTCGGTTATGATTCTTCTTACCACGACTTACATTACTAACCCTTTGCAATTTTCGGTGTTTCCCTCTCTTTTACTTTTTGCCACTTTGTTCCGTCTGGCTTTAAATGTTTCTACCACTCGTTTAATTCTTTTACAGGGATACGCGGGTAAATTGATCGCTGCCTTTGGTAGTTTTGTGGTAGGAGGAAACTATGTAGTAGGCTTCATAATTTTCTTGATTCTGGTGATCATCCAATTTGTAGTTATCACTAACGGAGCAGGTCGTATTGCTGAGGTGGCGGCTCGTTTTACTCTGGACGCTATGCCTGGAAAGCAGATGAGCATCGATGCTGACTTAAATGCCGGGCTCATAGATGAGGTAGAAGCACGACGAAGGAGGCGAGAAATAGAGCGACAGGCTGACTTTTACGGGGCTATGGATGGAGCTAGCAAATTTGTAAGAGGAGATGCCATTGCTGGCTTGATTATTACCCTGGTGAACTTTTTAGGAGGAATCATAGTGGGAAGCTTGCAGCGAGGATTGAGTATTCAGGAAGCACTTTCTGTTTATGCTTTACTGACCGTGGGAGATGGGTTGGTAGCTCAAATTCCTGCTCTTTTAATCTCTACCGCCAGCGGTTTGATCGTTACTCGTGCTGCTTCAGAAGATAATTTAGGTCAAGAGGTGACCCGAGAATTAATCCAGGTTCCCCGGGTAGTACTCCTTTCTGCTGTTTTACTTTTGGTTCTGGGTTTAATTCCCGGTTTACCTAAATTACCTTTTTTCCTTCTGGCTTCGATTGCCTTTGTTTTTTATTATGTGCAGGAAAAGGAAGGAAAAAAGGCAGAAGAGTCTGTTGCTTTACCGGAGAAAAAAGAAGAATTGCCTCGCAGTCCAGAAGAAATATTGAAACTTATAGAAGTAGATCCTATAGAACTGGAAATAGGTTATGGATTAGTACCTCTCGTAGATGCCTCAGCGGGGGGTACACTTTTAGAACGAATAACTCAAATGAGAATTAATATGGCTCGAGAAAAGGGATTTGTGGTTCCTCCTATCAGGGTTAGAGACGATTTGCGCCTCCGTCCTAATGAGTATATAATAAAAATTCGAGGAGTAGAAGTGGGAAGGGGAGAAATAATGCCTCGTCATTATTTGGCCATTAGTCCACCGGGAGAAGAGGTTGAGATTCAGGGAGTTCCCACCAGAGAGCCAGCTTTCAATCTTCCAGCTTACTGGGTAAGTGAGGTAAACAAAGAGGAAGCAGAAATGGCTGGATTTACCCTAGTAGACCCGGAATCAGTTCTCATTACTCATCTCTCAGAAGTGATCAAGGCTAATGCTCCTTCTCTATTGACCCGACAAGATGTGCAAATGCTAATTGATCAGGTAAAAAAAGTGAATCAAGCGGTGGTGGAGGAATTGATTCCTCAGACAATGTCTATAGGAGAAGTGCAAAAAGTTTTACAAAACCTTTTAGCTGAAGGAGTGCCTATTCGAGACCTTTCTCTTATTCTTGAAACTCTCGCTGATTATGCTCCCCAGGCAAGAAATATAGAGGATTTAACCGAAATGGTGAGAAGAAAACTGGGTAGAAGCATAGTAAAACAATATCTGGAAGAAGACGGAAAGCTTCATATTCTCACTTTAGATGCCAGCTTAGAAGATTTATTGCAACGAGCTTTGCAGGGGGAGGAAACTTTAGAG
>JAKPIQ010000143.1 GCA_029549715.1 Candidatus Atribacteria bacterium
CCTCCCTTTTCTGTTGATTTACCAGTATTATAAGCTTCTCCCTGGCCTTTATCAATCTATTGCGGGTTGAGAGATGAGCCTGACATAAACTTTGATAGCTCGCTTTTCTCCTGCGGCGGAAAAAGCGAGATTGCAAGAACCCTGATGATACGGGCTCCAGCAAACCAGAGATCGCAGCGCTTTAAGTCTCATCATCCGTAGGGGAATTTAAAACAAAATGAGTTGCCAATCTTCTATCCTTGGAGTTCTTCAAGGAGCCTGGCTCAGAAGGAACATCTTTACATAACCACTCAGGTGTTATAATTTTATCTGGTATCCCAAAAGAGAGGAGCTTACAATATGGGAAGTGTAAAAGACTTGATAGTCCTTTCTTCTCCATATGAAGAAGAGCCAGGGAGAGGAAAGTTCATTTTTTCTGATCGGTATTCAGTGTTTGACTGGGGGGAAATGCCAGATCACATACCCTTTAAAGGTGCTTCTTTATGTTTAATAGGAGCCTACTTTTTTGAACAACTGGAGAGAGAGGACTTTTTAACTCATTATCAAGGAGTAGAAGAAGAGGGGAAAATTAAGAGATTATCGGAGTTAAAAAATCCTGCTAACGAAATGGTGATTTCTTTGGTGCGAATTATCCAGCTTCCTGAAATAGAAGGAAGATATGATTACAGCATCTACCAGGGAGTAAAAGGGAATTTTTTGATTCCTTTTGAATTCATATATCGTAATTCTCTACCTCCAGGCTCTAGCTTACGCAAAAGATTAGAAAGAGGGGAAGTAAAATTAAAAGATTACGGATGGGATAGGATTCCTGCTCCAGAGGAAAGATTGTCACCACCCGTTGTAGACGTTTCTACCAAATTAGAAGAGCAAGACCGCTATTTAAGCTGGCAAGAAGTAAAAGAGACCGGCATATTGCAAAAAGAAGAGATAGAAGAAATCCGCCGAACAGTTCTTGCCATAGATGACTTGATAACTGAAGAAGTAGAAAGAATAAACCTGAAAAACGAGGATGGAAAAATAGAGCTGGCTTTGGATAAAGATAGAAATTTAATGGTGGTAGATGTGGTAGGGACTCCTGATGAGAGCCGTTACACCTTCCGGGGGATACATCTTTCTAAAGAGATCGCCAGAGAGTTTTATCGGAAAACTTCCTGGTTTGAAGAAGTAGAAAAAGCTAAACTCCAGAATCCAGTGGGCTGGAGAGGTCTGGTAAAAGTAAATCCTCCACCTCTACCCTCTTCTCTTGTACAACTGATAAGTTGGGTGTATCAGCGAATAGCTATGGACCTTACAGAAAGAAACTGGTTCCCCGATGTACCTTCCTTAGAAGAAATTGGAGAAAGAATCAGTCAGGAACTTCTTATTTGACATAAGAAAAGAGAAAAAGTAAAATAATCAAGGGAATAAGCATTAATGTGCGCCCGTAGCTCAAAGGACAGAGCGGCGGTCTCCTAAACCGCAGGCTGAGGGTTCGAATCCCGCCGGGCGCACCAGAGCTTCACAGAGCTATTGTTGCCTGTTTTTATTCTCTCGACCTCCAGTCTTTTTCGTAGTGCTCTTTTGTAGGTTATTTACTTTCTTTTCTGACCCGGTTCTATTTTTATCTGTGGATGGAGGATAACTGCTGTTGCAACTATTCAGGCGGAGTTGATCCCCGAGGCGTTTTACTTCTCGTTGAAGTTCAACTATTTCTGGTTGCTGCTTGTCAATAATCTCTGTCAATTCCTAAAGCAATACCATCTTTCAGGAAGTTAAAGAAGAACAAAAATCACTTATGAGAGATTGAATATGATAAAATTAAGAAAAACAGACAGATAAACTAATAAGGATTAAGGGTATTTATAAATCTATGGATAAAAATTACGATTTATCCACCGCTGTATTTCAGAGGCGCAATACTACTTTGATTTAACAAGAGGAGTTATTCAGAGAGTATCTGCTTCATTGGGGGGCAATAATGAGCTTCAGAGCTAAGGGGGGTAGCGGGTGGAAACGAGAGAATCGCAAAAAGAAGAGCTTACGAAATACTGGACTCTTACTCCTGAAACACTGGCGGACATTCTGAATACCAATCTTACCCGGGGACTTTCCAAAGATGAGGCTCTCAAGCGCCTGAGGATAGCAGGACCCAACCAGTTGGAAGCCAAAAAACAACTCTCTGCCTTATCCCTCTTCCTTTCCCAGTTCAAGAGCCCCATTATTTTAATTCTCCTCTTTGCCACTGTCGTTTCTGCAGTGGTACAGAGTTTCGTGGATTCCGCGATTATTCTCAGCATTGTTCTTCTAAGCGCGATTCTGGGATTTTTTGAGGAGTACAGTGCTGGCAATGCTGTAGAAAAACTGAAAAAGAGAGTCTCAGTGCAGTGCAGAGTACTACGGGAAGGGCAGGAACAGCTCGTTCCTATGGAAGAAATCGTTCCTGGAGACGTTGTCTTCCTCTCTGCAGGGAGTCTCATTCCCGGGGATGGCGTGGTTTTTGAAGCCCGTGATCTCTTCGTCAATCAGGCTGTGGTAACCGGAGAGAATTTTCCTGCAGAGAAGAAACCAGGGGTGACCTCAACCCAGAGCAGTCTTCCTGAGAGAAAAAATGTGGTATTTATGGGGACAAGTGTGGCAAGCGGCATCGGTAAGATGCTGGTTGTAACGACGGGGCAGAGAACCGTTCTCGGGCAAATTGCACATCAGTTACGGCTCCGTCCTCCTGCCACAGAGTTTGAACGGGGAATCCAGCACCTGGGATATTTTCTCTCGGAAGTGATGTTTATTCTGGTTCTTGCAATCTTTATTCTTAACCTGGTCTTCCATAGACCAATCTTAGATTCCCTACTTTTCTCAGTTGCTCTCGCTGTGGGGCTTACTCCCCAGCTTTTACCTGCAATCATAGTCACTAATCTCTCCAAAGGTTCTAGATTTATGGCCCAGGCAGGCGTCATTGTGCGTCGCCTGGCAGCCATTGAGAACTTCGGAAGTATGAATCTCCTCTGCCTAGATAAGACGGGAACTATAACTGAAGGGACCGTCAAACTGGAAGGAGCCTACGATGTGGAGGGAAAACCTTCCGATTTAGTCTTCCGGGAAGCTTACATCAACGCCAGGCTACAATCTGGACTTATTAACCCCTTAGATGAAGCCATTTATCTCTCTCATCAGATGGAGATAAGTAATGTCCGGAAGGTTGATGAGGTCCCCTATGATTTTGAGCGCAAACGTCTTACAGTTGTTGTCCAGGAGGAATCTTCTACTTCAGAGGCTCTGCGCTTCATCACAAAAGGTGCGCTGGAAAATGTCCTCGAGGTTTCCTCATCTTTTCTTCGGGGAGAGGAGGTTGTTCCTCTTGAAGAAACCGCACTGGAGAGCATCCTCACTCTATACCGTACCTGGAGTGAGCAGGGTTTCCGGGTTCTGGGAGTGGCCAGGAAAGAAGCTATCTCTGGTGTCCCCTGCTCCAGAGAAAGTGAAAACAACATGGTGTTCATTGGTTTTCTACTTTTTTTCGATCCACCCAAGGAGGGTATAAGAGATATTCTATCGGAGCTGGAGAAAATGGGCATTCGACTGAAGATCATCACCGGGGATAATAAATTTGTTGCTACCCATGTTGCTTCCTCCGTGGGTATAGAAACCGGAAAGGTTTTGAGTGGAAAAGAACTTGACATCCTGAGTGACGAGGCT
>JAKPIQ010000183.1 GCA_029549715.1 Candidatus Atribacteria bacterium
ACTATTGTATATATAAAATAATTCTTGATATTCCAAACATTAACTCTCCTTCACAGGCAAAATTACTTCTTTATTTGTTTCCAAGTTCTCTGCAGAACTATTTTGAAAAAGTTTAGCGCCGATAAACCAATTCCTACCACATTAATAATAAACTTTTTTGCCAAGTTCAAGGGAAAATTCTCTATTTTTTCTTCCAAAGCGCAATAACAAACCTATGGGGGTCTATCATTAAGAAGGAGGGGAGCTCTTTAAAGAGAAGTACAAAGAAATAAGCAAATTTGCTATAATCTGGAAAAGGGGTGATAAAAAGGAATCAGGCAATTTTCTCAAGGGGGTAAACAATGAAAGGTTTAATTTTAGCTGGAGGGACAGGTTCTCGGCTCTATCCTCTCACTAAGGTAACCAATAAACACCTTCTTCCGGTGGGAAGATATCCTATGATTTATTATCCCATCTATCACTTAACTCAGGTGGGGATTCAGGATATCCTGGTGGTAACCGGCACTGAGCATATGGGGAAAGTGGTTCAGCTTTTAGGAAGTGGGCGAGACTTTGGAGTGAAATTTACTTACAAAGTTCAAGATGAAGCAGGGGGGATTGCCCAGGCTTTAGGAATGGGGCGGGAGTTTGTGGGAGAAGATAATTGTCTGGTTCTTCTTGGGGATAACATTTTTGAAGATGACCTCACTCCTTATTTTACTCACTTTCAAAACCAAAAAAGAGGAGCTCGCCTCCTTTTAAAGGAAGTTCCTGACCCGGAGCGGTTTGGAGTGCCAGTGTTCAAAGAAGGGAAAATTATAGCTATTGAAGAAAAGCCTACTTCTCCTAAAAGCTCTTTCTGCGTAGCGGGGATTTATTTTTATGATAATCGAGTGTTTGATGTTATCTCTCAGCTTAAGCCTTCCAGCCGGGGAGAATTAGAAATCACTGATGTTAATAACTGGTATATTGAGAGGGGAGAGGCAGAATACGATATTTTATCCGGGTTCTGGACTGACGCCGGCACATTTGAATCTCTCAGTCGAGCAAATGAGCTGACCCGGGATATGACTCTCGATTTTGGGAAGGAGTAAAATTGGTGGAATTTACCCCTGGAGATATAAAAGGAGTAATAAAGGAAGAGCTTGCAAGATATGAAGATAAGCGGGGATGGTTAATAGAAGTTTTCCGCCAGGATGAGCTTCTTGAGGATTTATATCCTCTTATGGGCTATATTTCTCTCACTCACCCCGGAGTCACCCGCGGTCCTCATGAACACCGCTTTCAATGGGACCATTTTGTATTTTTAGGTTCTTCTGCTTTTCGTTTGCTTCTCTGGGACAATCGTCCTTCTTCTCCCACCTACCAGAATCAGCTTATATTGACTGCCGAGGAAGGCCATCCTTTACGTGTAGTTATTCCTCCTGGGGTAGTTCATGCTTATCAGAACCGGGGAGAAAAGTCCGGATTGGTCCTTAATTTCCCCAACCAGCTTTATCGAGGATGGGGAAAGAAAGAAGAAGTAGATGAAATCCGCTGGGAAGAAAGAAAAGACTCTCCCTTTGTGGTAGAGTAACCTATGAAGCTCCTCATCACCGGCTCTCAGGGTCAGCTGGGAAAAGAGATTCAAAAAGAAGCAGAAAAAAGAGGATACCAGGTTTATCCTTTTTCTCATGAAGAACTCGATATCACTAACATATCAGCTGTAGAAACAGCTGTCCAAGAGCTCGAGCCTGATATCATAGTGAACTGTGCCGCCTATAACCAGGTAGACCAGGCAGAAAAAGAAAGAGAAACAGCCTGGAAAGTAAATGTCGAAGGAGTAGAAAATTTAGCTTTATCCTCCCGGAGGCACGGGAGTTTTTTAGTTCACTATTCCACCGATTATGTATTTTCGGGAAACCAGAATCATCCCTACCGAGAAGAAGACCTTCCTTCTCCTCTCAACTATTACGGGAAGACGAAATGGGAGGGAGAAAAAGTGCTGGAGAAGGTTCTTTCTCCTTCTCAATTTCTCCTCCTTAGAGTAAGCTGGGTATTTGGCAATAACCCCAAGGTGAGCTTTCCCTTAAAGCTCCTCCAGTGGTCGAGGGAGAAACAAACTCTCCGGATAGTAGATGACCAGATTTCTTCTCCCACTTATGCTTACGATGCAGCATATTTTACTTTAGAGCTATTAGAAAAAGATGCCCAGGGGCTTTTTCATTTTGCTAACTCTGGATATTGTAGCCGATACCAGTGGGCTAAATTCATTTTAGAAAAGCTAAACTGGAGAGGGCAACTCTTTCCGGCTAAAAGTAGCGATTTTCCTACCCCTGCTCAGCGGCCTCTTTTTTCTGCGTTAGATTCCAGAAAGGTAGAAACCGTCTTGAAAAGGAAAATACCTTCCTGGGAAGAAGCGACTGACCGATTTCTTTTATCGTTGAAGGAGGGAAAAAATGAATAAAATTTTAATCAGTGGTGGAGCAGGTTTTATTGGAGCCAATCTGGTTAAACTGTTGCTGGAATGGGAGCCAGAATGGAAGATAGTGGTGGTGGATGCTCTCACTTATGCCGGGGATAAAAAGAGGTTAGAAGAAATATCCGATAATCCCCGGTTTTCTTTTTATCAGGTAGATATCACTCAAAAAGAAAAGATGAGAGAAATCTGGGAGAGGGAAAAACCTCAGGGAGTAATCCACTTAGCTGCTGAATCTCATGTTGACCGAAGCATCAAAGACCCCTCTCCTTTTATTTTAACTAACGTTTTAGGAACTGAAGTACTTCTTGAGTTATCTTTAGAATTTGGGGTGTCTCGTTTTCTCCATGTCTCTACTGATGAGGTATATGGAGAGTTAAAAGATAAAGAGGGTAAATTTACCGAAGAACATCCTCTTGCTCCTTCTTCTCCTTATTCAGCCAGCAAAGCAGGGGGAGAGCTTTTAGTAAAAGCTTATGAACGGACTTTTGATTTACCGGTTGTTATTGTTCGACCCTCTAACAATTACGGTCCCTGGCAATATCCCGAGAAATTAATCCCGGTAGTTATCTGGCAAGCACTCCATCGCCAGCCTGTCCCGGTCTATGGTCGAGGAGAAAATTGGCGAGAGTGGCTCTATGTGGAAGATTGTGCTCAAGGGATTTATGCTGCTTTTCTTAAAGGGAGAGAGGGAGAAATATATAACCTGGGAAGCGGAGAAGAAAGACAAAATCTGGATACGGTAAAAACAATTCTTTCTCTTCTGGGAGAAAAAGAAGACCTTATTCAGTTTGTTCCCGACCGACCCGGCCATGATTTCCGCTATTTTTTAGATAACCAAAAAGCAAAAAGAGAACTGAACTGGGAGGCTAAAACTAAGTTTGAAGAGGGGATAAAGAAAACCGTGGATTGGTATATTAAGAATATTAAATGGGTAGAAGAGAAAATAAAGGAGATAAGATAGAGTAGTTTGCGACAGAATGATCTAATAAGAGATGAGCAAATTGAAAGTTGGAGAGATAGTAGATTAAATCGGAGAAAGGGCAGCTAATAAAAGCAAGACGAGAAAGGATATTGACCCTTTGTTTCGTCTTGCTTGAACGTTTCTATCATCCCCAAGTCCCTCATTCCTGAACGTTTCTATCATCCCCAAGTTCGTCACCCCGGCAATTTTTAAGCCGGGGTCCACGGTATTGAAAGCATTTGGATTCCCGACTACTAATTTCGGGAATGACGGTGGGGGAGGTCGTCACTCCTGAATGTTTCTATCATCCCCAAGTTCGTCACCCCTGAATGCTCCTATTGCCCCTTATTCGTCACCCCGGCAATTTTTAAGCCGGGGTCCATATTATTGGAAAAACGTGGATTCCCGATAAAAGATTTCGGGAATGACGGATGATGTGGATGCCTGATTAAAGATTTCAGGCATGACGGAGGAGGTGTCACCCCTGAATGATTCTATCAGGGGTCCACAGTATTGAAAACATTTGGATTCCCAATAAAAGATTTCGGGAATGACAAACGAGAGAGTTTCTCAGCTCTTTTTCATTTTTTCTCTCCTTTAATTTCCTCTTTTCCCTTCGCCTTCAAAAGGAGAACCTTACATATTCTTTTCCCTCTCGAAGGGTGAGGGTGAAATAACTATAAAGGGGGCGCCGCCCCCCTTATAACCCCCCTGAAAAGACGAAAACATAAAGACAAAAAGAAAAAGCAAAAACATGGATTCCCGATTGAAGATTTCGGGAATGACGGAGGGGGAGGATTCCCGCCTAAATTTCAGGCATGACGGAACAGACAATGAGGGGGCAAGCCCCCTCATAACCCCCGGAAAAGACGAAAACACAAAAAGACAAAGGAAAAAGACAAAAAACAACCCGGAGGAAAAAGCCTCCGTGTCGTCACCCCTGAATGGTTCTATCAGGGGTCCACGGGTTTCAAAGCCTCTGGATTCCCACCTTGTCGTCACCCCGGCAATCTTTAAGCCGGGGTCCATAAGTGTTTTAAGAGCATTTGGATTCCCGATAACAAATTTCGGGAATGACAAAAAAGGGAAACCCTCAACTCTTTTTTTTCTTTTCCTTTCCCCTTCCGGAGAAGAGATTGCCACACCCGCTGGAATCTTTCCTTTCGGGTAGTAAAGAGTCAAGAAATTCCTGCAAATTGGAAAAAGATGTGATAAAATGGGGTAAAGTTTCTTTAAGGAGTTGAAGGTATGTCCGGACATTCTAAGTGGTCACAAATAAAACACAAAAAGGCTAAAACTGACGCGGCTCGGG
>JAKPIQ010000203.1 GCA_029549715.1 Candidatus Atribacteria bacterium
GGGGTTAACTCTACTTTCTCACCATTTTCCACGCTAAACAACTCCTTCCTCCGTTCCATTTACCGTAAACGGTCCCGCTTTGCCGTGTGCCAACCGCTTTGATCCTCGTCCTCAAAAAGGTGGGTGCCCTCCCGGTTGAACCACAGTTCAGCCAGCGATCAGGCTCCCAAGACAAGGGTGTTGGTTCAAAGCCTCCTCTGACATCACCAACAAAGCAGGACCATACCTAACTTCCACTCCATTAGAATAATAGCACAAAATAACGTTCTTTTCAACAAAGCCAATCTGAGGATTGTATCCCTCCTGTTGCGAGTATTCCTATTAACCAAAAGTTAAGCTTCTTCCCCCAAAGCGAGAACCTTAGAGCCTCTGATATCCATTGCTTTTCCTATTCCTTGGCCCAGCCTTTCTCTAATTTTATTCCGGAGAGCCTTAGAGATAAATTTTCCAACCTCAACTTTCCCTATCATCCTCATCAACCCTGATATAGAGGCAGCAAGTACCCTGTAGCATGCCGTGCCTCTAAAATAACACCCGCTTCTAACTGGTTTGCTTGCTGATAAAATCTCCATATCGGGTATAATAGTACCAAAAGCACCAAGCAGAGAGAAAATAATGCTGACAGTCAGAATAGCTCTGACCAGCTCTTTGCTTTTTATAAACTCGGGAGGAGGTGTTGAAAAATAGCATTTTTTCTGCTGTGATTTAAAATGGAGAAACTGAGAAAAACCCCCTTAAACCATATCCACAAAAAATTGGGTGCCAAGATGATTCCCTTTGCCGGCTGGGAAATGCCCCTCTTGTATGAAACAATTTCCAGCGAGCACCAGAAAGTTCGCACTCAAGCTGGCATATTCGATTTAACCCACATGGGAGAGTTGAAAATTTACGGGAAAGGTTGTGAGTTGGAGCTTGCTAAACTAACCACCAATGACCCTACCAAACTATCACCAGGCAAAATCCAGTATTCTCTTCTTTGCCTTCCCAGTGGGGGAATTATAGATGACATACTGGTCTACAGGCTAGAAGACGGATTTCTTCTGGTAGTAAACGCAGCTAACACCACCAAAGACTATGAATGGATCAAATCTCACCTTCGAGAACCAGTGAAAGTAGAAAATTTAACCGACTCCCTGGCTTTAATAGCCATACAGGGGCCCGATTCAGAAAAAATTATGGTAAATATAGAGCCTGCTGTTTCAGAATTAAAATACTATAACTTTTTAGAAACCAAAATCCAGAACTTCAGAGCCATCCTCTCCCGCACTGGATACACAGGGGAAGATGGTTTTGAAATATACATCCCCTGGGAAGAAGCGCCAAAAACCTGGGAGCTGCTCGGTGAAGCGGCGAAGATAGCGGGGCTATCCTTAGCTCCAGTGGGACTGGGAGCCAGAGACACCTTGAGGTTGGAGATGAAATATCCCCTGTACGGTAATGATATTGATGAACATACCACTCCTCTGGAGGCCAACCTGGAATGGGTGGTAAAATTTAACCATTCCTTCATCGGAAGAGATGCTCTTGTTGAGCAAAAAGCCTCGGGGGTCAAAAAACGCCTGGTTGGCTTTGTAGCTTTAGACCGGGGCATCCCCCGCCAGGGCTATCCCATTTTTTACCAGGAAGAAAAAGTGGGAGTGGTCACCAGCGGAACTCTCTCTCCCAGCTTGAGGAAAAATATTGGCATGGGCTATGTTCCCCCTGCTCTGGAAAAACCGGGAACAGTGATTGAGCTGTTAATTCGAGAAAAAAAAGTTAGAGCTGAAATAACTGCGGGTCCTTTTGTTCCACCCCGAATAAAAAAATAATCGAAAGGAGGACCAACCGTGTATCCTGAAGATCTCCTTTACACCAAAAGTCACGAGTGGGTCAAAGTGGAA
>JAKPIQ010000208.1 GCA_029549715.1 Candidatus Atribacteria bacterium
ATTGCCGGACCTCTGGTGGGGGAAACAGAAGAGGCAGTATTATTCAGACCGAGAGAAAGGGAAACCCTGGAGTATGAAGAGGTTTGGGAAGAAGAAATCTTCCAAGAAGAAATTCAAGAAGAAATAGAAGAAATCCCTCAAGAAGAGCCTATAACTTGGGAGGAGCCCGAAGTAGAAGTAGAAATAAGGCCTTATGAAGAGTGGTAATGAGAGGAGGTTCAAAGGGTGAAAAATAAAATAATCGTAGCTTTAACTTTTATTTTAGTGTTGATGGTGGGTGTAGCAGAGGGGCAAGTTGATTATGACCGAGTATACCGGGATACAGCTAAAAAGTGGACCCGTTTCGCCCAGGTGGGAGATGCTTTCTCTGTGAAAGCTTTGTTCTGGAGTGAAGAAGTGGTCCAGGCCTGGGTGGCTAAGTATGGCAAAGAAAATTTACTTTCTGCCGAAGAAGAACTGGCTTACCATCGAGATTTTTTGCAAAGAGAAAGAATGAATCGTTATTTGGTATTTGAGGTAACCATCAAAAAACTTAAAGGAGCGCCTCTTTATCCTATGAAGTTTGCCCAGAATACTTACTTAATTGATGATCGGGGAAACAAGTTTTATCCTCTGGAATATCCTCCTGAATTTGAAGAAAAAATCTTTGATGAGGCAACGGGGAAAGTTTATTTTCCTAAATTTGACAAAGATGGCAACCCTATTATTAACTCCGATACTCGCTATATCACTCTTCATTTCTCCCGGATTTCCATCGATCCTCAATTAATCAGTAAGGAGGTTAACCTCACCTGGGAGAATCCTTATCTTCCTCCCGATTATTCTCGTCCAGAATGGAAGCCAGCTTTAGAAGAAGAAATTTTACGTTTGGAAGAACGAGTGAAAGAATTGGAATTTCAGAAGAGAATGTTAGAAGACAAAATAAAAGAGGTAGATAAGGAAATAGAAGAGGTAAAAGCTAGAATTAAAGATTTGCAGGAGAAGCAGTGAAAAGAATAAAACTTGAAAGATTCTTTTTGTTCTTTTCTTTGTTTTTTTTTGCCCTTCCTTCCTTTTAGCGCAGGAAGGAATAAAAATTAAAGCTGATTTGGTTCTTTATGATCAAGAAAAAGACCAAGTTAGCGCCTCAGGTAATGTAAGGGTAGAATGGCAGGATATTCAAGTTCTCACCCAGAAAATTATTTTTTTCATATCCACTCAGGAATTGTGGGTTCCTTACCCATTAGAAGCTACTTTTGGAAGTATTAAAGTACAGGGAGACCAGCTTTATTACTCTCTTTTGCAGGATGAAGGATGGGTAGAAAAAGCAAAACTGATCTATAAGGTAGGAGAAGAAGGGAATCTCTATTTTCGAGGAGCGAAAATAGAACACCTGAAAGACAAATGGATGGGCGAAGACCTTATGCTTACTGGCTGTGAAAAAGAGCCCCCCCTTTATAGCTTGAGAGCTAAAGAGGTAACCATCTATCCTCAAGATAGGTTGGTTTTGGAAGGATTAAGTTTTTACCTTAGAGATAAGAAAATATTGGAGCTTCCATTTTATTCTCGAGTGTTAGGAAAAGAAGAGGCTGCTTTTTCTCCCACGTTAGGATATAGCCGGAA
>JAKPIQ010000030.1 GCA_029549715.1 Candidatus Atribacteria bacterium
CCCGGCTTTGAAGAGTTGAACCGGCAGTGTGCTATCTGGAGAAAGTTAGCCGAATCAGGAGAAGAATTGGCCGTAAAGGGACTCAAAAATCTAAAAGCTATTGCCCAAGAAATCGAGGGAAAATAACTAAAGCAGAACTCACCGTGGGGGCACGCTTCTGCAAAAATTGAAGTTCCACTGCAGCAAGGTATCCTGTATAGCAATGAAGTTGCAGTAGCAGTGGATATCTGCGCGGGAATAAGAATATTTTTGTGGCCCTCTGCAGAAAGGGAGAATGAGAGGGAGAGAAAAGACTCCGCTTCTTTTCTCTCACCTGGCAATTTTTAAGCCGGGTCTATGGTATTTGAAAAACATCTGGATGCCTGATTAAGGGCTTGAGGCATGAAAGAACAATAAAAAGGGGAAGGATTCTCTTATTGCCCACCGGGAAAACAGGAGAGAGTAACCAAAAACAACTGAGGCAGGAAAACCCCCATTATTTCTTACTGCGCGGAAGAAAAGATTGAGCGTTAAATAGAAAAACACTGTTACGAGTTTTATGGTATAGTGTGTTTTGAAAAATTCAGTAAATACTGGTAAGGAGGAGGTAACATGTCAAAGTTAGCCTTGAAGGGTGGAAAACCGGTAGCAAAGGATGTAAAGGTTCCCCAGTGGCCGGTTTATGATGAGAAGGACAAAAAAGCAATTTTGGAAGTTTTGGAGAGTAGGAAGTGGTGCCGCCTGTACCCGGGTTCAATATCAGAAAAATTTGAGCAGGCTTTTGCAGAGTTCCAGGATGCAAAATACGGCATCACGGTGGCCAATGGAACCGTTGCCTTAGAGCTTGCCCTCAAGACTTTAGGAATAGGAGAAGGGGATGAGGTTCTGGTTCCTGCTTGCACCTTTATTGCCACTGCCAGTGCAGTGACTGAAGTAGGGGCAATACCGGTGTTTGTTGATATCCATCCGGAAACTTACCAGATAGATCCGGAAGAAATAGAAAAAAATATAACCGAACGAACCCGGGCGATTATGGCTGTTCACTATGGGGGCTACCCGGTTGATTTTGACCGCATTCTTCCCCTGGTAGAAAAACATAATTTATTTCTCATAGAAGATTGTGCTCATGCTCATGGAACAGAATGGAAAGGGAGGAAAGTGGGAGCAATAGGTCACATGGGATGTTTTTCCTTCCAGGAGTCAAAATCGTTAACTTCTGGAGAAGGAGGAATTGTTTTAACCAATGATGAAGAGCTGGCAGAAGAAGCACGACTCATCCACAATATTGGGCGAGTTATAGGACGTCCTGGTTATGAGCATTATATCTTATCTTCCAACTATCGCTTAAGTGAGCTTCAGTCTGCTCTTCTCCTTACCGCAATGCCCCGCTTAGAAGAACAAGTAGATTATAAAGACCACACAGGCAGATTTTTGAAAGAGCAACTGACAGAAATAGGGGGAATTGATCCGCTAAAGCTGGACTCCCGCATTACAAAAAGGGGTTACTACTACATTATCTTACGATATGATAAGGAAAAATTTGGTGGACTCCCCCGGGACCTTTTCCTGGAAGCCCTGAGAGCAGAAGGAATTCCGGCAGAAGAAGGATATGGAATTCCTCTATATCGCCAACCTGCTTTTAAAAAGGAGAACATAGAAAAAGCTTACCCGAGGAGGTCCTGTTACTTTCCAGATTATGGTAGTCTATATCTTCCTGTAGTAGAAAGAGTATCTTCTGAGGAGCAGATAACC
>JAKPIQ010000047.1 GCA_029549715.1 Candidatus Atribacteria bacterium
CAGCTCTAAATTGGCATTAAGATAATTAGTCTCATGACGGGTGGTAGGAAATCCAAATTCACTCTGATAAACTCCCATTTCATTGAGAAAAAAGTTTATCATAGTTTTTTCTATTTTAGCTAGCCCTAAATGGGCAGTCTGTACTCCGTCACGGTTGGTAACGTCCAGAATGTATATTTTAGGCATACATAAACCTCCTCAATTAATTTGATTAATAAAATCTTTCAATCGCTTCATTCCGTTTTCAATATTCTCTTCTGAGGTAGCGTAAGAAAAGCGAAGGTAGCCTTCCATCCCAAAAGCTATTCCCGGGACACAGGCTATCTGAGCTTCTTCCAGCAGAATTTCGGCCAGCTCCAGGGAGCTATTAATGGATTTTCCCTGAAAGCTTTTGCCCAGATAAGAAGAGAAATTGGCAAAAATATAAAAAGCTCCTCGGGGGATGGGAAAAGTGACTGAGGGAATTTCCGAAAGATGCTGCATTATAAGCTTTCTCCGCTTATTAAACTTCTCTACCATTTCTTCAACCAGGCACGGGTCGGTTTGCAAGGCCCTCCAGGCTGCTCTTTGACTTATAGAGGTGGGGTTGGAAGTGGAATGGTCCTGGATTCTTCCCATTGCTTCAATTACTTCCTGGGGTCCTGCAGCATAACCAATTCGCCAGCCGGTCATAGAAAAAGTTTTGGATACCCCGTTGATTACTATGGTTCTTTCTTTCATCTCCGGGAAAGATGCTATACTTCGCACTTTCGCTCCATCGTAGGTGAGCCGCTCATATATTTCGTCGGAAACCACTACCAGATCTTGTTCTTTGGCCAATTCTGCTATTTTTTCCAGCTCTTCCTCTTCCCATACTACTCCGGTGGGGTTGGAAGGATTATTTAAAATAAGGATACGAGCACAAGGGGTAAGGGCTTTTCTTATCTCCTCGATACCTGCGGTAAAAGTAGCTGGAGAAGGCTCAAGGAAAACCGGTTTTCCTCCCGCTAATTTTATCTGTTCTAAGTAAGTAACCCAGTAAGGCTTGGGAAGAAGAACCTCGTCTCCAGGGTTACAGAGTGTCAGAATAGCATTAAAGAGAGAATGTTTAGCTCCGCAAGAAACTATTATCTCCCGGGGGGAGTAAAAAAGCCCATTTTCCCCCTCTAATTTTTTGCTGATAGCTTCTTTTAACTCTGGTATTCCAGAAGTAGGGGTATATTTAGTAAAGCCTTCATCAATGGCTTTTTTAGCCTCTTCTTTGATGACAGAAGGGGTGTCAAAGTCTGGCTCGCCGGCACTGAAGGAAATTATGTCCCTTCCTTGCTTTTGTAAAGCCTTAGCTCGAGCAGAAATAGATAGAGTAGCGGAAGGCTCAATATTTTTTGCCCTTTCTGTTATTTGCAAAATATCACCTCCTGAAAGCCATTGCTTTTGAGATTAAGGATGATATACTTCTTACTGTGGTATCAAGAAAGCTATAGTCCTGAAGTGAAATTTTTATTCTTTGTTATATAGCAGTAAAGGAAAAAAGTCAAGGGGTGGCCGAAAAATCGTGGGAAAGAAATTTAAAACTGGAGAGGCATGAGGAGCTGGAGTTGCAAAAACACACTTTTGCTTACGCTTACACTAAAAAGATTATTCCTTCTGGACTTCGGGTGATAGTTAAAAAAACACTCTCGCCTCTGGTGGCCATTAATTTTTGGGTTTCAGTGGGTGTAAAAGATGAAGAACCCGAGAAAAATGGCTTATCTCACTTTTTTGAGCACATGGTTTTTAAAGGTACCGCCAATTATCCTGGATCTCTCCTTTCTCGTCGAGTACAAGCTCTGGGGGGGATTATGAATGCCGGAACTTCCCTGGACACTACCGATTTCTATTTAATAGTTCCAAGAGAACACTGGAGGGAAGCTCTAAAATTAGAGGTCGATTTGCTTTTTGATCCTCTTTTTGATCCTCGGGAAATAGAAAAAGAGAAAATGGTGGTTATCCAGGAGATCCATTTAGATGAGGATGACCCTGAGGAACGTTTAATTCATCTTCTGCACCAGAGAGTATTTTCTGGAACTCCTTATGGGAAACCTATTCTGGGAACAGAAGAAACGGTGAAGACCTTTACTCGGGAAGATTTACTGAGACACCAGAGGCTCTTTTATCACCCTGCCAATCTTGCCTTGGTGGTAGTGGGCGATGTTAGTGAGGAGGAAGTTTTTGAAGAGGCAGAAAGATTGGTGGAAGAATTTTATAGTCCGGGAAATTTCCCTTTTACGCCTTTCCCTCCTCTTCCACCTCCTACTCAGCAGATAGTAAATTGTACTATGGATGTGCGCCGCTACTATGGAGCCATAGGTTTTCTTACCGGGGGAATTAGAGAAGATGATTTTTATCTTTTGCGTCTTCTCTCGGTAGTTTTAGGCGATGGGATTGGCTCTCGATTAAATGTTGTCCTGCGAGAGCAAAAAGGGTTGGTGGATAGCATCCACACTGCTTATTCTTATTATCAGAAAGCTGGTATATTTGCTATTTTTTATACTTTTTCTCAAGGAGAAAAAGGGCGAATAGAGGAAGAAATCCAGAAAGAAGTGGAACGATTAGTTTCCTCTCCTCCCGAAGAAGAAGAGCTTATCCGTGGTAAAAATCTTTTGCGTAGCAGTTTATTTTCTGCGCTGGAAACTACCTTGGGAACAGCAGAGCTCCTGGGACGCTCGGACGTTACCGATAACATCGACCGGGTGGTTCATCAATTTTTGAACTTAGAAAGCTTCAGGAGCGAAGATCTGGTAAAGATGGTGAGGAAATATCTTGATTTTGAGCGAGCTACATCCATTTTTATAGAACCGGGAGCTTAATATGGAAGAACTAATAAGCCAGGTAGAGAGAATAACTTTTAAAAATGGTTTTACGTTAATACTTTTTCCTCGACCGGATAGTGCGCTTTTAGCGATTAATTTGGGTATGAATTTGGGCAACCTCTTTGAAAAAGAAGAACAGCGGGGAATTTCTGCTTTAATGCAGGAATCTCTCTTGAAGGGGACTCAGCGTCAAAGTGCTGTAGACTTTAATCGAGCAGTAGAAAATTTAGGAGCGGTAATAGACAGCTCCTCTGGCTATTTTACCGGGCGAGTAGTCATTCGAGGTCCGGCCCTCAATGGGGAACAAATGTTGCAACTATTCTTTGAAGCAGTTAAAAGCCCCGCTTTTAGAGAAGAGGAAATAGAAAAGGAAAGAGCTTTCCTTGTAAATGTTCTTCGCTCTTTGGATGATGACCCTTTCCAGGCCGCGATGCTGAGATTTAAAAG
>JAKPIQ010000053.1 GCA_029549715.1 Candidatus Atribacteria bacterium
TAAATATGGCATCCGGTATCTTGCAAGATACCGGATGCCATATTTATTACTCCTTTTCTCACTCACCGGCAAACTTGGAGTTATACTCATCTTCAAATTTCTTGAGAGTCTCAGCAATAGGAGCTTTAGTAGCAAAGATTTCTTGAAGACAGGCAGCCACCGTATCAGCCAGGTCGCCATAATGAGCAGTAAGAGGCATAGGTCGACCACTTCTCGCTGCTTCTAACCATTTCTGGTAGAAGGGAGTTTGGAACTCTGGTCTATCCCATAAGCTTAGAAGAGCAGGAAGACCTGCGTCCGGATAGTCAATCAAAAGTTCAGGCCTTATCATAGTTTCGATGAATTTCCAGGATTCAGCGGGATGTTCGCTTAAAGCATGAATGGATACATTCCAGGAATTAGTAAATTGTGCCCGATATTTAGTAGGAGTGGGATAAACATCAGCTATAGTAGCTTTGCCCTCTGGAGTAGGAGGAAATACTCCTTCTGCCCACCCCTTTTCTTCTAAGGGACCAATCCAGTAACTACCCCAACCTTCTGCCTGGGCAAGCTTTTCATTTAAGAAACTCATCATAATTACATCGTCGTAGATACCACTTATTGACCATTCAGGAGTCACTTTATGGGTGGAGATCAAATCGAAAAGAAATTGTGCGGCAGAAATCCCGGCTTCTGAAGCAAAAGTAGCTTTCTTAGTTTCTGGATCCCACAACTCTCCATCAAAATGCCAAAGATAAGGGGCAAAATAAAGTTCAATAGTAGCTCGCGAAGGGCCAAAATACATTCCTAATCCATAAATATCAGTAACACCATCTCCATCAGTATCTTGAGTAAGTTTTTTAGAGTATTCTACTAATTCATCAAGGTTATCCGGTGTTTTATCGGGGTCTAGCCCTGCTTCTTCATACATATCTCGTCGGTAGACCACCGACCGAGTATGAATCCCAAGGGGCACCCCCCAGGGGAAAGCAGACCCCCATACCGGGCTCCAGGAAATATCTGTTAAAAAGTCATCTGGCCATTGAGAAACAAAATTGCTAATATCTAGAAGGTCACCAGCTACTTGGTGAAGCCCATAGTATTGGGGCGAAGAATATATCACATCGTGAGAAATACCAGCTCGATAATCTCGAAGAGCTTTAAGGTCTAATTCATCCCATTTGATCCACTCAAATTCCACTTTGATACCCGGATTCTCTTCTTCAAACACGCTTTTTACCTTTTCTAACCATTGCATATTAGCTACATGAGCTGGTCCAGTTGCAGGGTCATAGAAATGGGCAACTTTAATAGTAACTTGAGCGCCCACCAGCGGTGAAAACATCAATCCTAAAACTACCCCCAAAAAAACAATTCCTATCAGCTTCTTCATTGTCATCCCTCCTCAAGTTTGGATTTTCTAATTATTAAAAAATCTTTCATCTTTGTTTATCATCCTCATCCCCCTACCGATTTAGTTAAGCCGTAAAAATTATAAGCTATCATGTTATTCAAGTCAACACTCTGTGCTAGGTGACCGCATAGGTAATACTTGACTATGGATTTTAACAACTTCTTTTTTAGTATACTCAACTGGATTCAGTTAGACGGGGATTAGGCTCCGCCGGATCCAAAGATAGGTTACAATTGTAGAATCATTCATATTCTAAGGTCTCATTAGACCTTTCTACCTTTGAGCTATCCTCATTTCATTATCAATCTGGAAATTTTCTATGGGCTGGCCAACCACATAATAGAGGCGGTAAAGAAAGCCTGCTGCACATCGGGAACTTTTGTTTTTGTATATCCGAGCACATCCTAATCTGGTACCATGCTCTATGAGCAGTCAGAATATACCTTTTGAGATTATTCCAGTAAATAACAATGGTATTCAGTTAAGAAGAACATCTATCTCCTTAGCTTCTCCTTTTCACCTACGAAAAGCAAGCACAGTGTTTCTTTTTTGGTTTTCAAAGTGTTGGCTTGACTCTAGCGAAAACCAGATTTGAGATGAAAGTTACTCAATCTGAAAGGAGTTTTCTACAGAGCAGGCAATTTTGGTCGGGGCGAGCCGATTTGAACGGCCGACCTCTTGAACCCGAGTCAAGCGCGCTAACCAGGCTGCGCTACGCCCCGCCAGTTAAGATTATAACATAAAATCATCGTCTTCCCAATGTCACAGAAGCAAGTCCCATTTTCTAAAACTTTCCCCTATAATTACTGTTTAAAAAGAGATTAAATAAGAGCAACTTTTCTGCTAGCAGTTATCTTCTTGGGCGCCCGGCCAGCTAGGAGCCATGTATTTTTCACTCCTTTTTTCTTTTGCTGAGAACTTTGATACCGGCGAGGAGGTGCCATCTCTTTCTTCTAATTTCTCCTCTCGCCTCTACCACCATACTCCTTTTTAGATATTTTTTCCACCCACTTTATTATAGAGCCCTCGGGGTCTTGACAAACCTGACTATTATCGTTAACATCTAAGAAGAATACAACAAGGGGGCGAAGTGATCTATCATGCAACCAGAGTCTGTTGAGAAAAAGAGTCCCAAGGGCTTCCATTTTCGAGAAATGAATATTTTAATTGCTCTTATTCTTATGTGTTTGTTAATAACCATTATGAATCCTCGTTTTTTAAACCCTTTCAATCTCCAGACAATTGCAAGACAAGTTGCTATATACGGGCTCTTGGCAGTGGGAGAAACTCTGGTTATCATCACCGGAGGGATAGATCTTTCGGTAGGATCGTTAGTGGCTCTTATCGGAGTGCTGGTGGCTCTTCTTATGAAAAGCGGTGTGGCTGTACCCTTAGCTATAATAGTGGTTTTGCTTATCTCCTCTCTTATCGGACTCACACACGGTTTATTTGTGACTAAGCTCAATGTTCCTCCCTTTATAATTACCTTAGGAACTCTTACTGCTGCAAGAGGGTTGGCATCGGCAATCACGAAGGGATGGCCAATTATCGGCCTTCCTGAGAGCTTCTTTTTTATAGGACAGGGGTATATTATAGGCATTCCCTTCCCCCTTATAATTCTCTTAATTTTTGCTGCTATTGCTTTCTTTATCACAAGATATACAGTTTTGGGAAGACAGCTTTATGCTACGGGAGGAAATATTGAGGCAGCAAGGCTTTCTGGAGTTGATGTAGACAGAAGGAGAATATTCGCTTATATATTCAATTCCTTTTTAGCCGGGGTTACGGGGGTAATTCTTGCTTCCCGGTTGAGTCAAGGCCAAGCAGGAGTAGGTGGCGGATATGAATTAAATGCTATAGCCGCTGCAGTGATTGGAGGGGCGTCTCTTTCAGGAGGAGAGGGGACAATCTTGGGGGCTCTTATAGGGGCTACTATAATGAGCGTTATTTATGACGGACTAATTCTTTTAGAGATTTCTTCCTACTGGCATGATGTGGTCATGGGCCTTGTGATTGTTGCCGCTGTGACGATAGATGTGTGGAGAAAAAGAAAGGGCAGAGCGAAGTAAAATGCTGAAGGAGGGTGATAGATTTTAAATGTTTTTACATTTTAAAAACAACTTAAAAAATAATAGAAAGGAGGTCTCAGTTAAATGAAGAAGTTCAGATTATCTTTAGTTTTTGCTCTTTGTTTCCTGATTTCGTTTGCTTCGGTAGGGTATGCGGAGGAAATTCATGTAGCAGTCATTGGAAAATCTGTCCACCCTTACTGGGCAGAGGTAGAATTAGGAGTAAAGAAGGCAGCTGAGGACCTGGGAGTAAAAGCAACTTTCTTTGTGCCTCAGAAGGAGGATATCCAGGCCCAGGTTTCTCAAATGGAATCCTTTATAGCCATGGGAGTTGACGGGATAGCAGTTGCTCCCTCTGATCCTACCGCTCTTGCTCCCACTATTGAAATAGCAATGAACAAAGGAATACCAGTAATTACTCTGGATACCGATGCTCCCGAAAGCAAAAGGTTGGTTTATATCGGAACCGACAACTACAGTGCTGGTAAGTTAGCAGGACAAGTGATGTCACAGCTCTTAGGGCCCGAAGGAGGAGAAGTAGCCATCGGTACCGGCTCTCTTACTGCTATGAATTCTTTAGAGAGGATGAGCGGGTTTATGGATGGTATAGCCGACAATGAAAATATAGTAGTAGTGACCAAACCTGCGCTTTGTGACTTTGAAGATACAGGGAGAGCGGTAACTTTAGCCGAACAAGCGCTGCTTACTTACCCAAATCTCAGAGGATTCTTTGGAGTCTACGCTATCAACGGCCCTGCTGCAGCAAAGGCTATTAAAACGGCAGGGAAAGTGGGAGAAGTATTGGTAGTGTGTTTTGATACTACAGCGGAACATATGCAATTAATAAAAGAAGGTGCTATTGCAGCAACTATAGGCCAGAGACCCTATATGATGGGTTACCAGAGCGTAGAGGTTCTATCCAGCATGGTGGCAAAGGGTGTAGATGATGCTCTTGCAGAACTGCCTGAAGATAGAATAATAGATACCGGAGTAGACATCGTAGCTGCTGATGATCATGTCGAGACTTTAAGAAGCTTAGGAGCAGATAGCGTAGAAGAGTATAGAGAAAAACTCATCGGTTTAGGAATCCCTGTAGAAGGCTGGTAAAGAGTCGAAGAGGGGGGTATCTCCCCCCTCCTTTTTCAGGAGGAGAATGGATTTGAAGCACGAGCTACTGTTGAAAATGGAGAAAATCTCCAAAGCATTCCCTGGAGTTCAAGCTCTCTCAGAAGTGGGCCTTGAGGTTTACAAAGGGGAAATTCTGGCTTTAGTGGGGGAAAACGGAGCAGGAAAGTCCACTCTTATGAAAATTTTGACCGGCGTTTTCAAGAAAGATGAGGGGAAAATCATATTTAAGGGCGAAGAAATCGAAGCAAGAGATCCCCATCATGCCCGGCAGCTGGGCATATCTATGATTTATCAAGAATTCAGCCTGGTTCCTAATCTGGACATTGCTACCAATATATTTCTGGGAAACGAGCCTGCTAAGAAATTCGGTGTTTTCGATTATGAGAAAGCAAAAACTGAAGCCGAAAGGCTGTTACAAACAGTGGGTTTAGAAATATCACCCGATGTTTTAGTGGGAGACCTTACCGTAGCTCAGCAGCAAATAGTGGAAATAGCCAAAGCATTAGCTTCAGATTCCCAGCTAATCATTATGGATGAGCCCACTTCTGCTCTATCAAAGGAAGAAGCAGAAAGACTTTTTAACATAATGAGAAAATTAAAAGAAGAAGGAATATCTATAATATTTATAACTCACAGGTTGGAAGAGGTCTTCTCCGTTGCCGATAGAATAGTAGTATTGAGAGATGGCCAGAGAGTGGGAGAGCTTTCTTGCGAAGAAACTGAAATAAACGAGGTTATAAGATTGATGGTGGGAAGAGATGTAAGAGTGACACCTCGGACAGATGTAAGTGCTGAAAATGTTATCTTAGAAGTTCGCAATCTTTCCCGCTCCACCCTGATTAAAGATGCGAGCTTTTCTCTTAAAAAAGGAGAGGTTCTGGGGGTTGCCGGCCTTATCGGAGCAGGAAGAACAGAGATTATGAGAGTTCTCTTTGGAGTGGATCCTAAAACTTCTGGTGAGGTATTCATAGAGGGAGAAAAAGTAGAAATAGAATCCCCCACTGATGCGGTAAGAGCGGGTATTGGGCTTGTTCCTGAAGATAGAAAGTTTCAAGGGCTCATTCTTAACATGGCAGTATATGAGAATATTTCCCTTCCTAGCCTGCCTTTCATGTTTGCCAATGGTATCATTGATTTTGAGAAAGAATATTCTTTGGCAGAGAGTCTGGTTAGCAGGCTCAGTATAAGGACTCCCAGCATCTTTCAAATAGTTAATAATCTTTCCGGCGGAAATCAGCAGAAAGTAGTTTTAGCCAAATGGTTAGCTTTGAAACCCAGGGTTTTAATATTAGATGAGCCCACGAGAGGCATAGACGTGGGGTCAAAAGCAGAAATTCACCACCTGATTGACGAGTTAGCAAAGGAAGGTATAGGAATTATTCTCATCTCCTCAGAGCTACCAGAGATTCTTGCCTTATCCGATAGGATACTGGTGATTTCTAAAGGAAGGATAACCAGGGAACTAACAAGAGAAGAGGCCGACCAAGAAACAATAATGCAGTATGCGATTATATAAAATCCCTCCCCGGGAGCCGCTTTTTAGTAAACCCTTTACAAGTAAAGAAATATTATTTAATACCACCAACACCGTTGACCTCTATAGCCACCTTATTCTTCGCTCTAAAACCTCGGTTTCACGTTAATTTGGTCCTGACCAAGCAAATTATCATCTCTTTTCTTCTTGGAGGTTTTCCTCGATGGGTCTCATTATATCTTCAACAAGCTCTTTAATGGTTTCCGCTGCATCGCCCAACAGTAGATGTACATGAGGAAATTCATACAGGGGGTTTTCCACACCTGAATAACCGGGCTCTGTATCCAGATTACATACTATCACATTTTTAGCCTCTTCCACCTTCAGCACTGGCATACCATAGATCGGTGTGCCTTCGGCGGTGCTGGCCGCAGGGTTCACTACATCACATGCTCCCACTATTATAACCGCATCGGTTTCAGCGAATTCTGGGTTTATGTCATCCATCTCCCAAAGTTTATCATAAGGCACCCCCACTTCGGCCAGAAGTACGTTCATGTGGCCAGGCATACGACCCGCCACCGGATGAATGGCAAATTTCACTTCTTTGTCCTGCGACTCGAGCGCATCATACAGGGCTTTTACCTGATCCTGGGCTTGAGCTACAGCCATACCATATCCGGGGACTATGACAACTTTTCTGGCGGCTTTCAATATTTCCCGGGGAGATTTTTTTACTACCCCGGGAGGCTCTTCCATATCTGTATCCTTTTTTTCCAGGACAGCACCTTTTTTCTCGTTGTTCTTAGAATTCAAATCGGAGCCGCTAAGTATATCAACCAGCGACCGGTTCATGGCATGGCACATAATCCGGGTCAGTATAAGTCCAGAAGCACCAACAATGGCTCCTATGGCTACCAGCGAAAGGTCACCTATAGTAAAGCCACAGATGGCTCCAGCTAATCCGGAAAGGGAGTTTAATAGCGAAATAGTTATAGGCATATCGGCGCCACCAACCCTGATAGCGAATAAAACTCCATAAACCAGCGCCAAAACTGCTATTACAAGGGAAACAAATATAATCCCTGAGGTACTGGTAACAGAAGCGACTATCACCAGTAGACCAGTAATCAGTAAAACAGTATTGGAAATCCAATTGTGATGGATTAAAATTACTGGTTGCTGGGATATCCGGCGATCAAGTTTAGCTGCGGCAATCAAGCTACCACCGAGAGTAATTGCTCCCACTACCAGTGCTAATTGGCTGGAAAGCCGACCGGAAAATGTCATTCTCTGATATCGTTCGAAGATTTCTACCAGTGCAACCAGGGCCGATGCTCCTCCACCAAATCCGTTCAAAAGCGCTACCATTTGTGGCATTTGAATCATTTTAACCCTTTTTGCCATAATATACCCAATGGCTCCCCCGGTGAAGATGGCAATCCACAACAAAGGCGCATCTATAATCCCGTTGTACATTAAAACTGCAATGACAGCCGCCAGCATTGCCACGGCTCCTATGCGGTTGCCCTGTACTGCTGTTTGGGGAGAGCTCATCAATTTGATTCCCGTAAGGACCAGGACTGATAAAGCAATAGCAATTACCTCATAAGCTCCTATCATTTAATTAAACACTCCATCAACTTTTGAACATTTTTAACATTCTATCGGTGACCAAAAAACCGCCAACCAGATTGATTGTGGCCAAAACAATGGCCACAAAGCCCAGGATTTTGCTACCTGATGATACAGCATGAGCTGTAGAAACCAGTGAACCTAATATGGTAACGCCAGATATGGCATTGGTGCCTGACATCAGGGGAGTATGAAGTAAAGGAGGGACCTCTTTTATAACTTTATACCCCAGCCAGGATGCCACTACAAAAACCACTACGGGGAGAATTTCTTTCATTGTTGACCACTCCTTTCACTTTTTTAATCTAAACCCATGGCCTCTCGAGCTCCGGCATGGTGTAACTTGCCATCTTTGGTAACCAGGGTGGAGGCTATTATTTCGTCATTGGTGTCTATAACAAATTTGCCGTCTTTAACAAAGGTGGCCACATAGTTATAAATATTGTGGGCAAACATCCAGGTGGAGGTGATTGGCACCGTAGCAGGAATGTTTTTAGCCCCATCTATGCTTACACCGTATTGAACCGTCAATTCTCCACCTTTAGTCAGCTCACAATTCCCTCCTTGGTCAATAGCTACATCTACAATGGCCGAACCAGGTTTCATCTGCTTCACCATTTCTTCTGTGACTAAAACCGGTGCTAATCTTGCAGGAACCAGAGCTGTCAGGATGACGATGTCGGATTTAATCACCCCCTCTTTTATGGCCTCTCTCTCTTTTAAAAGCCACTCCCGGGGTAAGGGCCGGGCATAGCCACCTTCTCCTATTGCTATATCAGCCGGAACACCGGTTTCCACTATTTTTGCGCCCAGGCTCTTAGCATGTTCTACTGCATCGGGGCGGATATCCGCAGCATACACCACCGCTCCCAGCCGCTTGGCTGTAGCTATAGCCTGTAGCCCAGCCACCCCTGTACCAATTACCATAACTATTGACGGTTGAATCATGCCCACCGCTGTTCCCATCATGGGAATGAATTTAGGTAAACGGTCAGCTGCCTTTATGACACTTTTATACCCGGCTACAGTGCTCATGGAAGTTAGGGCATCCATGGATTGAGCTCGAGATATTCTGGGAATCCCATCTAAGGTCAGACTGGTTATCTTTCTTTCCATGAGCTTTTTAACCATATCGTGGTTTGACGGTGCTGCCGGATGAAGAAAGGCAATCAGCACTTGCCCTTCGTGCATCATATCGACTTCATGCATCCCAATATCTTCATTAAACAGGGGTTCTTTAACCTTTAAAATAATATCTGACTGGTCAAAAAGTTGGTGAACATTGTCGAGGATTGCTGCACCAACTTTTTTATATTCCTCATCAGAAAAGTACGAACCAACTCCGGCATCCTTTTCTACAAGAACTTTGGCTCCACCATCAGTGAGTTTTTTGACGGTATCAGGAATAACCGCTACCCGTCTCTCACCTCCCATTATTTCCCTGGGTACACCGAAAACCAGGCCCTTGAATTTTCTTTCAGGCATTCTACAAACCTCCTTGAGTTTATTTTACAGATAAAGTTTACCGCAAAAAAGCCCTCCCTCTCCAGAATTTTAAACTAAAATAATTACTTCTAGGGAGCCGTTGCTTCCTTATGGCCCCGACAATAGGGGGAAACCCCCTATAACCAAAAAGACTAAAACATAAAGGCAAAAGACAGACAGCCCACGGCGTAAACAAAAAAGCAAAAAATTTAAAATGTAGAAGAATAAATATGACCATAAATACAACCGGGGGCGAGAAAGCCCCCCTCGGTAAAAATCACTGAGAAAGGCGTCTTTCCTTTCTCAGTATAGGGGGGGAAACCCCCTATAGTCCCCGGGAAAAGCAAAGACTACTGAGAAAAGGAAAAATGAACGGGACTACGGCGTAAGATAAGAACATAAATAAAAATACAAAAGACTATTGGTGGGAAAATCATCCACCAGTATAAGGGGGCAAAGTCTCCTTAGAAACTCCCTGGAAAAATCAAAGAAAAACAGAAAAACAAAAAAGGCTGCTGAGGAAGAGAAAACCTTCCTCAGCGCGGGGCCTTGCTTATGAAGCAGGTTGAGCTATTTTAGGGGCTCTCTACGTGATTACATTTCCACGGGTTATTAGCTGTCGGCTACCTGTTGGGTATTTTACAGGTGAGGATACTATCACTAAGATATTAGTTAAAAGAAAACAAAAAGTGGCTCTATTCGGGAGCCAGTCCTGTGTGGAGCCTGATTGTTGCTAAACTCACCTGTTGACAAAAGGAGGCACGAGATGCTCACAGATAAAGAAATGATACTACAGGAATTAAAGGGGATTCTAGAGGATCCTTTACCAGAAGTACTTGACTTCACCCATTTTGTGAAAGAAAAATATGCTAAAGCGAGGCTGGAGTTGGCCTTGCTGGGTGAGAGAGTGTTGGGTAGAGACTGGTTTACGGCCAGAGGAAGACGAGGCAGGGCAAGATTTGTAAAGGGTGATGTGGTAGTTGTTTCATTCCCCTTTTCTGATCTCAGTCGTGCCAAGCGCCGCCCGGATCTCGTGGTAGCGGAACTTAAAGGTGAAGACCGGATTCTTTGCCAGATAACTAGCCACGCGGTTCACGACCAATATTCGATTATACTTGACAATCGGGATTTCGAGAGTGGAGGGCTCAAGCGTGAAAGCTGTATTCGCCCCCACCGATTGTTTACTGCTGATGTGCAGCTGATGCTTTACTGCACTGGTCATCCCCAACGTGAAAAGCTGGAAGGGCTTATCAGTCGCCTAATTGGGATACTGAAGGCGTGAGCCAGCTGCTATTACACGGGCGGACAGTCTATTTTTATTCCCTCGGGCTCTTGCTTCCCTGCTTTCTCAATTCTTTTCTTCCTGAGCAAAAAAGATTATAAGGAGTTTTGCAGTTAACTATACAACTCTCTCACCGGTGCTAAAGCAGTTAATCATGCGGTTTCCCGTAAGTGGCGGTCTATCCTCTCTCCCTAAGGTGATTCTTTGCTGTTATTCTGTTAAAATACTTTAGATAATTATTTAGTGAGAGGAGATAGTGGCTTGGAATTAGTGTTAGGTATGAAAGACTCCTATCCCTGGGAAGTAAAAAGAAAGCGCCAGATGGAATTTGTCTTACGCGATCTTTTTGAGAAATGGGGGTACGAAGAGGTAGAGCCCCCCACCATAGAATATTATTCTACTTTGGAGGCTACCTTAGGAGCAGAAGCTAAAGAAAGAGTCTATAAATTTGTAGACCGAAATGGGAAGCTGGTGTCCCTCCGTCCTGAGTTTACTACCTCCATAATGAGGATGTACAGCAAAGGGGAAATTAGAGAATCTACCCCTCACCGGGTTTATTACGTAGGGAAGATATTTCGCTATCCTTCCTCACCTCTGCGGGTAGAAGGAGAGCTTACCCAGCTGGGATTGGAGAGCCTGGGCAAAAACGGTGTAGATACCGATGCCGAAATTATTGCTCTCGCCTTGTCGGCTCTTTTAGCTCTTCGGGAATTGGGAATAGAGGATTTTATGCTGGATATCGGTCACGTCGGTGTGTTCCAGGGGATACTATCTTCCCTTCCTCTTTCTCCCTCAGAAAAGCTTTCTCTAAAAACTTTGCTTAAAGAAAAGGATTTTGTAGCTCTGGGAAAATTTAGCTCTGTTTCTTCTCACCCTCTTTCCTCTTTTCTTCTTCATCTTCCTTTTTTGCGAGGGAAAAAAGAAATTTTAGAAGAAACGAAAAAAAACTACCCTCTCAGTCCTCCCTTAATTGATGTCTTAAATTACCTGGGAGAAATATGGGATATTATAAGTGATTTTCACCTGGAGGAGAATGTTTTTATTAACTTAGGGCTGGTTAGAGATTTTGATTATTACACCGGAGTGGTGTTTGAAGGCTTTTCTCCCCGATTAGGGTATCCACTTTTAGCGGGAGGAAGATATGATGGGCTTTTAGAAAAGTCAGGAGCCAATTTACCAGCCTGCGGGTTTGCCCTGTTTCTGGAGCGGTTAATGGAGGTGCAAAAGGAAAAGACTAAAAAAGAGCGTCCTTCTTTTATTACCATAACTTATCCTGCTACTTTTCGCTCTTCGGTTTTTGCTGCAGCAGAGGAAATAAGAAAAGAAGGAGTTCCTGTAGTCATAGAAGAGGGAAAAGGGGAAGATATCCAGGTGGTACAAGGAAAAGAGATTGTTTATCAAGGACAGGATACAGAAAGAATTAAAACTCTTATTTGGGAGAGATTTAAATCATGGAAAAGTTAACCATATCTGTGCCTACCGGCAGGATGAAGGAAGGGTCTTTAGCCCTCCTTTCTCGCTTGCCTCAGTGCCCACCCCTTGATTTTGTTAATTCCCGACAGTTAGTAGTGGAGCGAGAAGACCTGCCCTGGCGTATCATTTTTTCTCACCCCAAAGATTCCTCTACTTATGTGGAGTTTGGAGCGGCTGATATAGGGATAGTGGGGAAAGACATCCTTTTAGAGAGGGAAAACGAGGTTTATGAACTACTGGAGCTCCCCATCGGGAGATGTGCCATGGTTTTGGCCGCTCCTCTATCTACTTCTCGAGAGGAACTATTAAAAAAAGAGGCCCTGCGTATTGCCACTACCTATCCTAACTTTACCCGTCGATATCTTCAGGAGAGAGGTATGACTGCCGACATAGTTTTTTTGTACGGCTCAGTTGAGTTAGCTCCTCCTATAGGTCTGGCCGATGCTATTGTAGATCTGGTTTCTACTGGTAAAACCTTACGAGATAACCGCTTACAAGTGGTGGAAGAAATTACTCCCATATCAGCCAGGTTGGTAGCCAACCCAATAAGCATTAAGACTCACTCCAAGGAAATTTATCTTTTAGTAAAAGAGCTAAAGGAAGTGATCTCTCGTGTTTAAAGTGCCTATAGTTATAAAGCCTCTTTTAAGCTTAGAAGAACTATCCCGGGACCTCCAGCTAACTCGTCAATCACGCTATAAAAAACTGAAAAGAGCCGAAGAAGAAACGAGAGAAATCATAGAGAGAGTCATGGAAGAGGGGGATCGGGCTCTTCGCTACTACACCAAAAAATTTGACGGTTGCGATATAAGAAAATGGCTCGTAGAAGAAAAGGAGCTCCAGAATAGCTGGAAGGAAATGGACAAAGGTTTTCAGGAGGCCATTACAGAGATAGAAAAAAGGGTGAGAAGCTTTCACCAGAGGCAAAAGCCTTCCTCCTGGTGGGAGGAGCATTACATGTCTCTGTGGGGAGAAAGATGGAAGCCCCTGCGTTCGGTAGCCTGTTATGTACCGGGAGGGAGATTTCCTTATCCTTCATCTCTTCTTATGACTGTGATCCCTGCTCAGATAGCAGGAGTGGAGGAAATCATAGTTCTTACTCCTCCCGATGCTCAGGGGAAAGTCAAAAAAGAGATTTTAGCTATTGCTTTCTTTCTGGGAATAAAAAAAGTTTATCGAGTAGGGGGAGCGCAGGCTATTGCCGGTGTTTCTTTTGGTACCTCTTCTCTCCCGGCGGTAGACAAAATAGTGGGACCAGGTAATATTTATGTCACTGTAGCCAAAAAGCTCCTGCAGGGAATAGTGGGCATCGATTCTTTAGCCGGACCATCAGAAGTGGTGATTGTAGGAGACAGGACCTCTTCCCCTCACTGGCTGGCGCTGGATCTTCTGGCTCAGGCTGAGCACGACCCTCTCTCTTTGAGCATTCTCCTCTCTCCCGATGAGGGAATACTGTTGGAGACCAAAAGATATTTAGAAAGGGAGCTACAAAATCAGCCTCTTTCTTTCTCTCGAGAAATTCCCCTCTATCTATATCAGGTAGAAAGTAAAGAAAAAGCCTGGGAAGTGGTCAATTTTATCGCTCCTGAACACTTACAGATTGTAACTGAAAGCCCCGAAAAAGACTGGCTGAAAGTAGAAAATGCCGGCGCCTTATTTTTGGGACCTCAGGCACCGGTAGCCTTAGGCGATTACGGTTATGGGCCAAATCATGTGCTCCCCACCGGGGGAGGAGCAGCTTTTTCCTCTCCCCTATCGGTGAGAGATTTTGGTAAATTCTCCTCCTTCATTTTCCCTCAAAATGACCAGGCGCTCCAGTGGGAGGAGTTTTCCCGCTTAGCCGAAATAGAGGGCCTCTACTATCACCGACGCTCCTTGCTGGCTCGAGGGGGTAGCGAGTGGCCAATTAGCTAAAGCTTCCCTCGTCTTCTTTCTGCTTTTTTAGCATTTCTTCTAAAAAAGGAGGTAAGACAAAAGCAGCCTGGTGGATGGCGGGTGAATAATAACGAGTGGGAAAAGAGGGGAGTCTTTTTTGCTCTCGGGGATCTGGAGATTTGGAAGCAATGACGTAGCTCCAGATTCCCCCGGGATAGGTGGGCACCAATCCCCAGTAAAGATTCACTATGGGAAAGGCACCAAAGCCTTTCCACAGTTTTTGCACTCTATCTACATCAAAAAAAGGAGGCTCCATCTGAGAGACCATTATCCCCTGGGGGGAAAGACATCGGAAAGCTTGAGCAAAAAATTCGGGAGTGAAAAGAGGTTCTGCCACTCCCCGGGGGAGAGGGTCGGTAGAGTCCATGATGATGACATCGAAAACTTCGGAAGTGGAAAAAACGTATTGACGGGCATCTTCAATTAAAACTGTAAGACGGGCATCGTCCCACTTTCCCAGCTGGGGGAAATATTTCTGGCAAACTTCAATAACTCCTTCATCGATATCCACAAGGGTTACTTCTTTTACCGGGTGTTTCAACACCTCTCGAGAAGCTCCTCCATCTCCTCCTCCAATTATGAGCACTTTTTCAGGATGAGGATGGGAAAACATGGGAACGTGAACCAGCATCTCATGATACATAAACTCATCTTTTTCACTCAACTGGACTATTCCATCCAGTAAAAGAGTCCGCCCGTAGAGATAGGTGTCTAAAATAGCAATTTCCTGGAAGCGGGTTTTCCCCTGGAAAATAGTCTCTTTTACTTTAAGCCCCATCTTGTATTCATTGATGTAATCCTGGATGTACCAGAGTTCCATTTTTCTTCTTCACTCCCCTCTCTAATTCTCTTATTTTTATATCCCTGGGAGCAAAATATCGTTCAATTAAAGGAATGCTCTCCCGAGGATCTAAATCCGCTTTAAGAAAAATGTCTAAAGCGGCATAGCCATGTTCAGGCCAGGTATGTACAGCTGCATGAGATTCAGGCATAACCAGAAGTGCGCTCAGCCCAAAAGGCTGGAACTGATAAACTTGAAGAGCCAAGATTTCACTCTTGTAGATCTGGGCCAGGTCTTGTAAAAATTTCTCCATCATTTCTTTTTCATTTAAAGAACGAGAGCCGACGATCTCCACCAATAGATGACGGGCCACAATCCCTTCTTCCAAATTCATCAC
Source organism: Candidatus Atribacteria bacterium (assembly GCA_029549715.1). Classification (GTDB taxonomy): domain Bacteria; phylum Atribacterota; class Atribacteria; order Atribacterales; family Caldatribacteriaceae; genus Sordicultor. The sequence continues at coordinate 15,053 of JAKPIQ010000053.1, forward strand.
CTTCCTTCTTTTAAAGAGGCAAGAAGCATAAATCTCCCTGTTTTCTCTCCTTCTCTTCGATGAGAATAAAAAAGATCTTTTTCACAAAAGGTGCAGTGAGGAGCTACCTCTATTTTGTGAGGGTCAAATCCCTGGTCTACCAATTCGTCAAAGAGAAAGCCCTTTAAGTTTATCAAAAATTCTCCTTCTTTTCTACCTATATTTTGCTCTCCCCGTTCCTTTTCCTCAAAAAACTTTGCTACCTCTCCTCCCACCGAGAAACAACATTTTCCAATTCCTGGTCCTATTCCCACTATTATCTGATGATAAGAGGAAGAAAAGAGGTTCCTCATGGCTTGAGCGACCTGGAGGTGAACCCCCTGTATTATTCCTCTCCACCCGGCGTGTAAAAGGGCCAGAGCTTCTTTTTCTGGATCAAAGAAAATCACCGGCAGACAATCTGCTACTTTCACTCCCAGATACACTCCTTTTCTCTGAGTGAGAAGGGCATCGGCTCTAACTTCTGAGAATGAAGAAGGGGAGGAGTTTTCTTCTACCACTACCCACTGTGCTCCGTGCACCTGGTTTACGGTAAAAATATCCCTTTTCCCTACAACGCGCTTTAATCTCTCCCTTCCTTCTTCTTTTCTTAAGTCAAGAAGAGGATGACGGGTAGTGATAAAGTGCTCGAGAGTGGGGAAAGAAGAAAGGTTTTCAAACTGAAAAAAGGAGTAACCAGCCACTTTCTTTTCTTTCATATTCGCCTACCAGTTAAGGATACCCTTTACTTACTAAAGAACACCGCAATCTATCTAAAAGGAGGGCTTTCGATAATTATAAAAAAGATATAAAAAAAGCCACCGGTTCTAACAGACCTTAGCCTTTTCTTTCTCACATTCCGCGAGAAACTTCAGGATAGACTTCCGCTTAAAAACTTTGAGCTTCTCATCTTTCAAAGAGAAACTCTCTTTTCCATCCTCCGGCTTAATCCCTCAGAACCGATGGCAACTATAAGATATCATCTCTTCTGGAGTTTGTCAATAGGGAGTTTAAAAATTTTTTTAAATTTTCA
>JAKPIQ010000060.1 GCA_029549715.1 Candidatus Atribacteria bacterium
CGAATATGCGAGGTAGTATTTTTTCTGGTATACCTTTCCCCTCATCAATAAATTCTACTTCTACAAATTTACCATTTTCCGTCCCATTTTCAGGAATAGAAAAATGCTCCAGGGGAACAACACGAGTGTGAACTTGTAATCTTCCTCCTTTTTCCTTCATAGCCTCCAGTGCATTCTTAGCCAGGTTCATGAATACCTGTCTCATTCGATTTTTATCCACTCTCACGAGGGGAATATCACTACTCAAGTGTAACTCCAGCTTTATTTTATCATCCATCAAGACATCCAGTACTGAGAGGCTATCTTGCACCAGGAAGTTAAGGTCAATGTCTTCTTTGTTAAGAATTATGGGTTTAGAAAAATCTACAAGCTCCTGAATCAATCTTCCACAGTACTCAGCTTCTCTCCCAATTTTTTCCAACGCTCGCTGGTTGAATCGACAAATTTCGCATTGTTCGTTATCTTTCACTTTTTGCAGCAACATCTGGGTATAACCGGAAATAACTGTCAGAGGATTATTGATTTCATGAGCTACACTGGCAATAAACCTGCTAATGCTCGACAACTTTTCCATCTGGCGGATATTCTCTCCCCATCGGGCTTTCTGGGTCACATCCTCTACCAGACACGTTACATTTGCTTTCCCACCTTCCCTCTTCCACAAAAAAAACTGAAGATTTAATAAACGCTCTTCTCCAAAACGATCTTTTATCGACCAGTTGCGGATAAAAACTTCTTCTTCAAACTCTAAACTTTCTTCAAGTTTTTCCCAGAAGAGATCAAAACCCAGAACCTCTTTTACTTCTTTCTTCATAATTTCCTGCTTCTTCCAGTTAGTTATCATCTCCATTTCTTTATTCCAATACATTACCCTACCTCGCCGAGTAAAGATAATTACTCCTAAAGGAGCTTGCCCAAGAAAAGAAGAAAGAGAAGAAGCTTTTTTCACCGTAAAAGATTTAGCTCTCAATTTCCCAAAACTTTTTTTACCGCTTCAATAACCCGGTCAGGTTTAAAGGGTTTCACTATAAAATCTCGTGCTCCTGCTTGAATGGCGTCCACCACCATAGCTTGTTGCCCCATAGCACTGCACATGATAATTTTAGCTTGAGGGTCTTTTTTTCTAATTTCTTTTACCGCAGTAATCCCATCCATCTCGGGCATAGTGATATCCATGGTTACAAGGTCGGGTCTGGTCTCTTCGTATTTCAGCACCGCCTCATGACCGTTACTAGCTTCTGCTACCACTTCATAACCGTTCTTAGTAAGAATATCTTTGAGCATCATCCTCATAAAAGCAGCATCATCGACTATCATTATTCTTCCTGGCATAATTCGCTAACCTCCTGCTCGGGAAAATTTCCATAACAAACTAGCTACATCTATGATCAGTGATATTCCTCCATCACCAAGAATGGTGGCACCACCCAAACCTCGCACATCCCTCATATAGGAGCCTAAAGATTTTATCACAATTTCTTGCTCTCCCAATACCTCATCTACCACCAACCCTGCAAGACTCGAGGAAGCACTGACCACTACAGTATATAAAACTTCCGGTATTTCATCTTCGCTTATAAAGTTGTATTTTCTGGAGTCCAGGAGAGCTTCCAACCATAAAAGGGGAAGAGTTTTTCCCCGAAAAAGAGTGGTTAAAACCCTGTTTACCCAGTAAGTATCCTTTTTCTCCACTTTTTCTATTTCCACCACATCAGATAAAGGTATAGAATATATGGACTCTCCTACCTTTACAAGCAACGCTCTAATAATGGCCAAGGTCAGAGGTAAGCGAAGATAAAAGGTAGTACCTACACCCAGCTGGCTCTCTACTCTCACCTGTCCATTTACCCGCTCGATATTTCTTTTTACCACATCCATGCCTACTCCTCGCCCGGAAACCTCGGTAACTTCGTCGCTGGTCGAGAAACCAGGGTAAAAAATGAAATCCACTATTTCTCGCTCACTCATTTTACTCACTTCTTCTGGAGTAACCAGGCCCATTCCCACTACCTTATCCTTTATTTTTTCTACATCCAGCCCTCTCCCATCATCCTCAACTACAATCACTACTGAATTTTCTTCTTGATAAGCCCGAAGAATGACTTTCCCTTGAGGAGGCTTGCCTTTGTTTATCCTTTCTTCTCTGCTTTCAATACCATGGTCTACAGCATTACGCAAGAGGTGAATTAGAGGGTCAGTTATTTCTTCCAGAAGAGAGCGATCTAATTCTGTTTCTTCTCCTTCAATTATAAAATCTATTTCTTTACCCGACTGACGAGCAAGGTCTCTTATCAAACGAGGAAAACGGTTAAAAACTTCAGCCAGGGGAAGCATTCTGGCTTTCATTATCTCCATTTGTAAATCATTGGTAACACGACCAATATGAGTGGTAGTATCAGACAGTATTTCTCGAAACTGAACCAGTTCTTGATAATCTTTCAGTCGCTGGATTATATCTTCTAACCTGGTACGGTCAATTACCAACTCTCCCACCAGATTGAGGAGAGAATCCAATCTTTCTACGTCTACCCTTACCGTCTTTTTCAAATTAGTAGTAATTTTTTGTTCTCCGGGGGGGGAAATGGTATTTTTCTCTTCTTTCTCCTCTATTTGGTTCTTTTTTTCCTTCTCTCCTTCTTTTACTTCTACTCTCTCTATTTCAGCCACAGACCCCACTATTTTAACTACCTCCTCTGGAGGAAGAGCAGTACGAACCAAAATATCAAAGCTCTGACCAAAATTTTCTCCCTCGAGGTCAGAAAGAGAAGGAACAGTATTTACCACTTCTATGCCACTATCCTGCAGGCGACTGATGACAAGGTAAGCTCTCACCCCTTTCATGGAGCAGTCAGAAGCCAGCTTAACTGTCAACCAGTATTCCCCGCTATCATCTTTTTCTTTTTCTCCTCGAAAATCCTGTAACGCAGAAAATATTTCTTCCATATTCCAGTCTGGTTCCTGCCCTTTTTTCGTTATCTCTTCCAGCATCCTCTTTAAAAAATCCACTCCCTGCAAAAGAAGGTCAATTAGGGAAGAGCTAACAGACACTTCCCCCCGACGCACCCTGTCTAAAAGATTTTCCAAGAGGTGAGCTAATTCTGTCATCTGCTGAAAACCCATAGAACCAGAAGAGCCTTTAATAGTGTGGAAAGAGCGGAAAATAGCCTGAATAAGGTCCTGATTGTAGGGTTCTTTTTCCAGCTTTACCAGATTTTCTTCTAAGCTCTCGATGTGTTCCTTTGCTTCTTCTATAAACACTCCCAAATAATGACTGACATCAAAAGTATCTCCCAAATTTTTCTATCCTCCTTCCCCCTTTTTATTCATTTTAACATGATTATTCATTTTGAAGTAGGATACTCAAGGGTTATTTTCAGAGTGATAATAGAGTTGGCTTCAATTCCTACTTCACCCGAGTGAGGCAAAAATCCAGCTTTTTCCACAGTGATGATAAACTTACCCACTGGCAAATCAGATAAAGTAAAGCTCCCATCAGTTCCTGAGGTAGCATGGTAATTGCCATCCAGGGTGATTTTCGCTCCAGAAACCGGCTTTCCATCTTCATCAAACACATATCCCACCAACTTTCCTAAAAGAGGAGAAAGTTCAATGGTTATTTCAAAAATCCCCTCCCTCGGTATATCCACAGCTTCATTATTTGTTGCATATCCATAGAGAGTAGCAATTATCACCTGTCTTCCCGCAGGAACAAGGGGCAAAAAGAAAGAACCATCGGATGCAGTGAGGTCAAAACGGGTAGGATAGTCTCTTATCTGTACCTCTACACCATATAACCCTTCACCAGTTAGCTCATCTACCACTTTTCCTTTAACATCTACCATAGGATGAATCGGAGGTAAATTAGGAGAGTTTCCTCTGAAACAACCGACTAATATCAAGGGCACAAAAAGAAGTAAATACAAAATTTTCTTCAATCTCATCCCCCTTGAGGAATTAACCCGTAAGGATAAATACCAGGAGTTAATTCCAGAGTATATATGGTTATAGAATCTCTAATCGTGGAGTAACCATCTTTGGAAATATCAACAGTGTAAGTTCCCGGAGCAAGTTGAAAAACCACCCGGCCGGCGCTATCAGTATATTTCTCCCCTGAAAAACCCTCTCCCAACACTAGCACCTGAGCTCCAGAAATGGGAAGCACTGTTCCTTCGGTAGAATAAAGTTCTTCGTAAACCAAAAAAACGGTTTCTTTCATCTGCCAGCGAATACCAGAGCAGCCTGCCAGAAACAAAGGCAGGAATACGAGAATAAAAAACCAGAGCCAATTCCGGCGATAGATCATTTATTTCCTCCTTCCTGCAATTTCAAGATAAATTTTTTTGCCATTTTTACTTTTTTATCCCTTTTATAAAATGAAAAAATAGGTAAAAAAATTTTACGGAAGAAAGTGAAACAGAACCATAAAGGATAAACCCCCCTATTACTCCCGTATTGTAATACTCTGAATCTGAAAGCTAGAGGTTTAGAAAAAGGACCATCGTGTGCAGTGGGAGATGGAGCTATGGGATTCTGGAGCGTTCTCCAGGTATATGGTAAAACCCGCCCTTGAACGTCTGGATGTATAAAACTGGTAATG
>JAKPIQ010000106.1 GCA_029549715.1 Candidatus Atribacteria bacterium
CCGATTTCACTTACTATTCAGAAATTTGGGGACAGGCAATCTCGGTAATTCTTAGACATCCTGGGTCAGTATAAACACTCACCCTCACCCTAACCCTCTCCCTTCAAGGGCGAGGGGAAGAAAGGAGTCAAGGGAGGGAGAAGGAAGAAATCGAGGGGAGAAAAGAAGAGGTCTATCATTCTCGAAATTCAGCCACGAATCCATCTTCTTCTGTCATGCCTGAAATCTTTAATCAGGCATCAAAAGGTTTTTGAATAATATGGACCCCTGATAGATACATTCAGGGGTAACAACGAGGAAAAGACACCCTCACCCTCTCCCTTCAAGGGCGAGGGGAAGAAAAGAGTCAAGGGTTTCTCGCTTCTATCATTCCCACACTGTAGCCGGGTATTCTCCTCATTTGTCATTCCCGAAATCAGTAATCGGGAATCTAAAGGCTTTTACTGAGGGAGAAAAAGCCTCCCTCGGTAGTCTTTCATTCTTTTATGTTCTTAGTCTTTCTTTGATTTTTCTCAGGGGATAATAGGGGGAGGGAATCCCCCCTATAGCTTTGGATTCCTGATAGAAACACTCAGGAATGACGGACAAGGGAATGATAGAGACATTCAGGGGGTAACGAAAAAGCAAAAAGCCACCCTCACCCTAACCCTCTCCCGTCAAGGGAGAGGGAAAGAAAACGTAGAGGTCTCCATGGAAGGGCGAGAGAAAAAATATGTAGAAGTCGCCCGTCAGGGGATAGAGAAAGAATGTGGAATGTTCTCCCCGGAAGAAAGAGGAAAAAAGAAGGGAGGGATAATGACTCTCGCAGTTATGCAGTGATAGATAGAGGTTGACAAGGAAGTTGCTTCTCCTTTGAGCTTAGTAAGGTTCTATCTTCTTCGAAAGAGTCCTCACTCGCTCTTCGATGCTTTCTTGATGAGCAAAAACCAAAGAGCCCGCTGCTATAATGGAGGCACCACAAGAAGCCAGATACTCAATATTTTGGTCGTTTACCCCTCCATCGATTTCAATTTCGGTAGATAAGCCTCTTCTTCTTATCTCCTGGCGAAGAGAAGCAATTTTATCTTCCATACCTGGAATAAATCTCTGTCCTCCGAAACCAGGATGAACAGTCATTAAAAGCACATAATGAAGCCTATCTAAAACAGGGCTTAAACATTGCCAAGGAGTCCCAGGAGCCAACGCTACCCCCGGGTTAGCTCCCCGGTTTATAATCTCATCCACTACTGAGCTATAATCCGCTACTGCTTCCAAATGGAAACTAATCATATTTGCCCCTTCCCGAATAAAGTCATCAATATAAAAGCAAGGGTTATCAGTCATGAGATGAACATCTATAATCACTTCAGGTAAAATTTTTCTCACTGCCTTCAGGATAGGCAACCCAAAAGTAAAATTAGGGACGAAATGCCCATCCATTACATCTATATGAATAATTTCTGCCCCTCCCCGATAAGCAGATAACAGCTCTTCCTGGAACCGAGAAAAATCACAAGATAAAATAGAAGGAGCTAACTTAGCCATGAGTCTCCCTCCTTACCTCAATTAAGAGTCTTATCCCAGTAGTAATAACCATTAAGGTAAATAAACACTTTGCCTTCGCCTTTTGTGAGAGTAACTAACTCTACAATTTCTTCCCCCTGGTGTTCTTTTTCATAAACTATTCGCTCACCCATCTCATCGTTCACCACTATCTTTACCTCAATAGGACTCCGAGAACTGGGTAAAGCAAACCTTAAGGTCAATTCCTTCAGCCCCGTTGTTTCTTCCTCCGGTGGTTGCTTGGTAACCCGGAGATTAATTTTCTCTCCTGGCTCAACTTGCTCGCCCGCAGAGGGACTCTGCCCCATCACTATTCCCTCACTTTTCCCCTCCACCTCTACTTCTTCCACATTTCCCACCGTGAGGTTATTCTGAGCTAATAATCTCTTAGCTTCCTCGAGGCGCAACCCTACCAAATCTGGAGTGGTAACTAAGGAAACCTGCACCTCGCCCTTCCCTTTACTTACCAAAAGACTCACTACACTACCTTTCCTCACTTCACTTTGAGGAGGAGGGTTTTGAGAAACTACATACCCTGCGGGAATGATATCATGAGTTACCTCCACTATTCTCTCCACTTTTAAGCCACTGTTTTCAATTATATATTGTGCCTCTTCTAAACTCATTTGTCGAACATCGGGAACAGAAGAAGTAGCAGTTGCTGTGGCAGTAGAAGAAGTAGCAGTAGAGCCACTGCTAACTCCACCTTCTGTTGCCACAGCTATTCCCTCTCCCCCATTGATTACCAATTTTACTCGATGATTTTTCTTTATTTCCACTCCCGGGGGAGGGTCTTGCTGAATAACCCAATTAGGAGGAAGATCGGGGTTATTTTCTATTCTTTTTATCTCTGATTGCAAACCCAGACGTGATATCTGGTTAATAACTTCCACTAAGCTCTGGTTGCGGAAATCAGGTAAAACCAAGCTGTCATTGGTAAGATAATATTGAAAAAATATTAAGCCCAGATAAGCACTAAGCACCAAACCTCCACCAAAGAGAAGGGCATAAATAAAAACTCGAAGAAGATTAAAAGTCCAGCTATTTCGTTTTGCCTTTGCCATTTTTCCTCCATGCTACAGCAAAAAATCCATCACTAAGAAATTGATGAGGCCAGATTATCATTTCCCTTTCTCCTGTTCCTAAATCTAATTTCTCCCACTCTTTTCCCTTATCTAATTCCCATTCTTTTACTACTTCTCGAGTTTCCTGTTTCGTAATACTACATACACAATATACCATTACTCCCCCTTCCTTTACCAGAGAAGAGGCAGAATGAAGAAGAGAAAGTTGCTG
>JAKPIQ010000125.1 GCA_029549715.1 Candidatus Atribacteria bacterium
AAACCCTCACTCTGCAAAGCCCGAACTACTGCAAAATCACAGCTCTCATGGGCAAGAAATCGCATCGTCTATAGAGTAGTTATTTCCTCAAAAGTCACAACTTCTGCTGCGCAATTCAAAGCTGCTTGAACGTCCTCGCAAGATAGATGGGGATAAGCGTCGAGTAATTCTTCTAATGTTGCCCCCTCACTCAATTTCCGCAGAATCAACTCCACAGGTATCCTGGTGCCTTCAATCACTGGTTTACCCATCATTACCCGGGGGTCTATCTCTATTCGCCGAAGGAGTTCTTCTTCCCCCATTCAGATCACCTCTTATTGCAAAATATACCTTTTTTGGGTTGGTAAGTCAACAGAATGCAGGCTGCCACCTTGCACTCTTTTCTCAGGTGTGCACTCCCTCCTTGCGACACCCTCGATAGGTTCTTCCAACTCATCATACAACGCACACCCCGGCAGTCAAGATGTCCTCGCTGGGTCCTGAAGCTCTGGCAAGAGAAGAAATCCACCTCTCGTAAAGAATAAATAAAGTATGGTAAAATTCTTTCAGGAGCCGGGGATGAATATATAGTTTTCTCTGGACCATGTGTTTAATAGAGTGGCTCGCCGGGTAGTTGAAATTACTGGCTCGGATAAAATCATTCTCTCTGTCTCATTAGCAAAGGGACAAGCGTAACCGAATAGGGGTCTCGACTTTTAATCATAAACTTGGGGTTCACCGGTGCGAGCTCGTCCAAAAATTTACCAGAGGCTTTTGGAGGTCGGTTATCCGGTTTTAGACCAGAAATCTTGAGGAGGTGAACTATGATAACATTGGAAGAGCTGGCTAGAGATTTGGGGATGAAGCCAGATGAGCTAATAAAGGAGAGTCTGGAGACATTCTTGAGACACAAACTGAAGGTTATTGAGTCCGAGCTATTTCTCTTATATAGGCGATACGGTGTGCGAGATGTTCAAGAATTTGACAGGATGGTCCAGGAGGGAAAATTTCACGAAGAAGATGCTTTTGAAGACTACTTCAAGTTTGATAATCTCGAAGCGGAAAGGGACCTGATTCTCGAGTATCTGGATAAACTGTGATGGTCTTTCTGGATAATTTGGCAAGGATCGCCGAAATTGAGTTCTCCGATATTGTCGACGCTACAGAGATGATGGAGACTAAGCTACGTATAATGCTCACCGATGACGGCTTTGTGGATGTCTGGCTGTCTAAGAAACTTGCCGGGCGGTTCGGCTTCCACTGGGAGCACAAGGTTGCCGGTCTTTCCTATCGTTACGATAATTTTCCTGATACCAAATGGAGTAACGTTTCCACTTTCCCCTACCATTTTCATAATGGCTCTCAAGATAAGGTGGTTGATTCTTCCCGATTTGCCAAAGACATTATGGAAGGCTTTAGAGATTTTATGAACTGGGTGAGAGCTAAACTGAGTGAAGAAAGGAATAAGGGCAAAAGTTAAAGAAATAATCTTTATAGCACAAGAAGCCCCAGAAGGGGGACATAATGCTAAAGCGCTATATCATTCTATCTTTGCTGAAGAACAGCATTAGAAGAGCTTAAAGCAAACATAAGGACGCTATAAGATAGCCATTTGTCTTTTTCCGGGGGAGTGATAGAGGACTCTCTGTTTCCTTTTCCGTCATGCCTGAGCGCTTTTATCAGGCATCCACTGGTGGATGATTTCTCCACCAGCAGTCTTTTGTATCTTATTTATGTTTTTATCCTACGTCGTAGACTGTCTGTTTTTTCTCCCTCCCCTCCGAGGGAGTCTCCCTTCTTTTTTCTCCCTCCCCTCCGAGGGAGTCTTCCTTCTTTTTTCTCCCTCCCCTGGAGGGAGGGAGTTAGAGGGAGGGGGAGGTTTTTCAGTAAAGAGCGTTTTTGAGGGGATTCACCCTCACCCTGACCCTCTCCCCGAAAGGGTGAGGGGAAAAGAGACCGCCACGGGAGACGAATATACGACCCTCGCGGTAACAAAGTAGGGTATTTCTCCTCAAGAAGATATGAATTGTGGTATACTGGAAAAGAATAATCGAGCAAAGGAGAAAGCACGATGAAGTTTGTAGTAGTTATCGAAAGAGATGAAGACGGAATGTATATAGTAGAATGTCCTTCTGTCCCCGGATGCGTAAGTCAAGGAAAAACCGAGGAAGAAGCCATTGAGAATATTAAAGAAGCGATAAAAGCATGCCTTGAGGTAAGAGCGGAACAAGGTATGCCTCTCACTGTTGCTGTAAAAGAAATTGAAATAGCAACATAAATAATGCCAAAACTGCCAGTATTGAGTGGACGGGAAACAGTTCAAGTTTTTGAGCGTTTAGGGTGGGAAGTGGTAAGGCAAAGAGGCAGTCATATTATCCTGGTAAAAAAGGGTTATAATGTCACATTATCCGTTCCCGACCACAAAGAAATCGCTAAGGGAACTCTAAGAAAACTCTTAAGTTTGTCAGGAATATCGGTTGAAGAGTTTCTAGATGCAATGAAATAAAAAGTTTCAAGCCATCATTTTGAGTATTTCCTTCTCCCT
>JAKPIQ010000131.1 GCA_029549715.1 Candidatus Atribacteria bacterium
GGCTGAGGTTGCCTTTACCTGGGAAGGAGATGAGCTAAAAATTAACCGGGTAGAGACCCGGTATAATCTTCCTTATTCCAGGTAAAGAGACTTCATTGATGTAGGTACAGGTTAAAAAAGCGAGGTGGAGAAATAAGTGAAAAAAGAGTCCCCCAATATTGCTCTTCTTGGTTTTATGGGTAGTGGGAAAACTACCATCGGGCGTCAACTGGCTCGCAAAATAGAGTGGCAGTTTTTAGACAGTGATGATTTAATTGAAAAAAAAATTTCCTTACCCATCCCCTCCATTTTTGAACAGTGGGGAGAAAGCTACTTTCGTTCCTTAGAAAAAGAAGTTCTTCAGGAAGTAGCCCTAAAAGACAATGTGGTTCTGGCTACAGGAGGAGGGCTTCCCGCTCAAGAGGATAATTGGCAGATATTAAGAAAGTATTTCTTAACTATTTTTCTGCAAGTAGATTTTTCTCGCCTCTATCAGAGGATAAAAGGAGATTCTCATCGTCCCCTTTTATCTCAGTATTCTACCGCCCAAGAACTAGAAAAGCTTTATCGAGAAAGACTTGTCTATTATGGGCGGGCAGATGTTATAATTGATGGTAATAGAAGCGAGAGAGAGATAATAGAGGAAATATTATACCATGAGAAAATTAGTGGTTTATGGAGAAAGCGGTAAGCGATATCCAGTCTTTTTAGGCCGGTACTTACTGAACAGAGATGATTGGTTAGGAGAGGTGGAGTTTCCTTCCTCTCAAGGAGTAATAATAACTAATTCCCGGGTAGGACCCCTGTACGAAGAGATAGTGTCTTCTTTTTTCTCTCAACGAGGGTTCACCATTCAGGTAGTTACCATCGCTGATGGAGAAGAATATAAAAATCTTTCCACTATAGAGTTTATTTATAATCAGCTTTTGAGCTGGGGTTTAGACCGGAAGAGCTTTCTCTTGGCTCTGGGAGGAGGAGTGATCACTGATATCACCGGGTTTGTAGCTTCTACTTTTTTACGGGGAATAACTTATTTTTCCATTCCTACCACCCTTCTTGCTCAAGTGGATAGCTCTATAGGAGGTAAAACGGGGATTAATTTACCCCAGGGTAAAAATTTGGTGGGAACTTTTTATCCTCCCCAAGGAGTATTCATTGATATTTCTCTGCTTCGTACTCTTCCTGCTCGAGAATATGAAGAAGGTCTTGCAGAAGTAGCTAAAACCTTCTTTTTAGCTGGGGGAGAAGCTCTTTCCCTTTTGGAAGAGAAAGAGCGGATCCTTTCTCGAGGAGAAGATCTTTTAGAGGAAATAATTTTTCAATCCCTTTCTTTCAAAAAAAGGGTGGTAGAGGAAGATGAAAAGGAAAAGGGTTTGCGAAGTATTTTGAATTATGGGCATACTATAGGCCATGCCTTAGAAAGAGTAGAAGGTTATGGTAGGCTTCGGCATGGGGAAGCAGTCGCTTTGGGAATGATGGGAGAAGCTATTTTGGGAGAAAAATTAGGTATCACTCCTTCGAAAGTGGTGGAAAAGCAGAGAGAGATTCTGATTGGTCTTCATTTGCCCACCCAATTACGGGATAACATAGAAAGAGAGGAATTTTTTGCTGCTCTCCGTCAAGATAAAAAGAAAGAGGGAGGAAAACCGAGATTGGTTTTTTTAGAAGATTTTGGTCAACCTATTTGGGGAGTGGAAGTGGAAGAGGAAAAAATTGGAGAGGCACTATCTTACTTGGAGAGGTGAAAACTAATTGAATATTCTCCTTATTTGTGGTCCTAATCTGAATCTTGTAGGGGAAAGAGAGAAAGAAATTTATGGGGAAAAAAGTTTTGAGGAAATGAATATTATTTTAGAAAAAGAAGCCCAAAAAATGGGAATAAACTTAGAAATTTTTCAATCTAATCACGAAGGAGTTATTATCGATAAAATTCAGGAGAGTAGAAAAAGAGTTGATGGTATAATCATTAATGCAGGAGCCTACACCCATTATAGTCTGGCTATCCGCGATGCTCTAAAAGTAGTAGAGGCTCCCATCATTGAAGTACATCTATCCAATATCTATAGCCGAGAAGAGTTTCGCCATCATTCGGTGATCGCTCCCGTATGCTGGGGACAGATAGCAGGCCTGGGGTATTGGGGATATATTTTAGCTTTACAGGCTTTTGGGATGAGAAAAAAAAATGAATCATGAAAAGAGAATGGCCGAATTTAAAACAGGTTTAGAACATCCTTTCTTGGTTACAGAAAGAGAAGATCTTTTTTATCTTTTGGGCTTTCAGGGATCGACCGGTTTCCTTTTAGTCTTTCCCAATAAGACACCAGTTTTTTTCTGTGATGGCCGCTATGTTACCCAGGCTAAGGAAGAAATCGAACTAAAAGTAGAGGTTCAAGAATTTAAAGATGAGCTTGCTAAAGATATAAAAGAGGCAGTATTCAGCAATGGTTATCAAAAACTCTTGGTGGAAGATAGTCTAAGAGTAAGATTTTATGAGCGTCTCAGAAACCAGGATTTGGAAGCCGCTCCTATTTTATCTCCCTCCCGCCAAATGAGGGTGATTAAAGAAAAAGAGGAGATTGAAAAAATAAAAAAGGCAGTCCGAATATCAGAAGAAGCCCTAAGGAAAGTAAAACCTCTTTTCCGAGAAGGAGTAAAGGAGAAAGATGTAGCTTTAGAGTTAGATTATCAGATGCGCTTACTGGGGGGAGAAGAAGTAGCTTTCCCCACTATTGTAGCGGGAGGGCGGAGGAGCGCCCTTCCTCATGCTCGTCCCTCTTCTTATTCCTTTAAAGATAACGATTGGGTAATTGTAGACTGGGGAGTGCGAGTTGATGGTTACTGTGCCGATCTTACTCGGGTCATAACCATAGGGAAAGTTGATTCCTCTTTTTACCCTCTCTTTCACATAGTGAAGGAAGCACAGCAATTAGCCGAAACTCTTATAAAAGAAGGAATAAAAGCAAAAGAAGTTGACGGAGCAGTGAGGCTCTTTTTTAAAGAAAAGAAGGTGGAAAGATATTTTACTCACAGTTTAGGACATGGAGTGGGAATAGAGATTCACGAGGACCCTCACTTGGGTCCTAAAAGCGAGGTTACCCTGAAGAAAGGTATGATAGTAACAGTGGAACCAGGAATTTATTTTCCTGACTGGGGAGGTATTCGCTTGGAAAATTTAGTGATGGTGCAGGAGAAAGGAAATAAAATTCTGGATTCTCTTCCCCTGATGCTTGGAGAGGAGGAATAGTGTGCCTGATTACATTTCCAGTAATGACTTGCGAGTGGGAACTTGTATAGAAGTAGATGGCAATCTTTATGTAGTTAGCTCTTTTCAGCACATAAAACCAGGTAAAGGAGGAGCTATAATTAAAACCAAACTCAAGGACATTAATACCGGTTTTATAGTAGAAAAAACTTTTAGATCTGGCGAAAAAATAATTAGAGCGGTGCTGGAAGCTAAAAAAGCCCAGTACATGTACGAAGATGCTGCTGGCTATCATTTCCTGAACTTAGAAAATTATGAAGAAATCGTTTTACCCGAGGAGATAGTGGGAGAAAACCGGGATTTTCTGGTAGAAAACCTGGAAGTAGAAATACTTACTTACCAGGAAAAATATATAGGTGTTGAGTTGCCCTCTTTTATAGAATTAGAAGTGGTGGAAACTACTCCCGGAATTAGAGGAGATACAGTTTCTGGTGGCTCAAAACCTGCTACTTTGGAAACCGGGGTGGTAATTCAAGTCCCTCTTTTTGTTAACGAAGGAGATCGAGTGCGAATAGACATTCGCACTCGAGAATACTTAGAAAGAGTGTAACTCGAGGTGATTAGCTCTGAAAAGCGCAGAAATTACCTTGCCTGAAGGACAAATATTTTATTCTTTTAGAACCTTACAAGCATTAATAGACCAGGTAATCCAGAGCTTTCCCGGAGTTGAATCCTGGGAAAAAAAAAGAGAAGAGAGCTTACGTATAGAAACCAAGAAAGGGGCTATTTCTCTTCAGTTGTTTCTAATTTTGAATCTAAAAAAAAAGGTGCCAGAGACAGCCTGGGAGCTTCAGAAAGAGTTGAAAGAAACATTAGAGAAAAAAACCGGGTTACGAGTGGACCGAGTTGATATCTACGTTCAAGGTTTTGCTGTTCCCCAAAGAAATAACACGATTTTGACTATAAGATAAAATGTTGCGAAGAAAAGCGCGAATAGCTGCTTTACAGGTTTTATTCCAGACAGACATGAGGAACAAGAAAGTAGAAGATGTACTTCCCTATTTTGAGATTCCCGAAGAGTGGGATGAAGATACTCTTTCTTTCTTCCTTTGTTTGGTGCGAGGAGTGGAGGATAAAAAGAAAGAAATTGACGAAATACTTTCTCAATCTTCACAGGAGTGGCCTCTTTATCGAATGGCCAATGTAGATCGCAATATCTTGCGTTTAGCGGTTTTTGAAATACTTTTTCTTCCTGAAGTGCCAGTAAGTGTAGCTATCAATGAAGCAGTAGAACTAGGAAAGGAATACGGGATAGAGGAGTCGGGAAAGTTTATTAATGGAGTGTTAGGACAATTGGTTAAAAATTTGGAAGAAAAAGGGGATGGCCTTCCTAAAAGAGAAAAGACATGAAAATAGAAGATTTTCTCAGGGAAAATGCTTGTTTGATAGATGAATACCTGCAGCACCACTTCTCTCCCCTAAGCACCACTTCTTCCTTGGTGTCTCCTATTCTCTACGGAGTAGAGGGAGGGAAAAAGATCCGTGCCTCTCTTACTTTAGCTACAGGTCTGAGTTACGGGGTAGAAAAAAAACATTTATTACCTGTGGCTGGTGCTATAGAGATGATTCACGCTTTTTCCTTGGTGCATGACGATCTTCCTTGTATGGACAACGATGATTTTCGCCGAGGAAAGCCCAGTATGCATCGGGCTTTTGGGGAAGCAACGGCAGTTTTAGTAGGAGATGCTCTTTTAGTAGAGGGATTACGGCTTATAGCGGGAAATGAGGAACTAATTAAGCTTTTTGGTGAAGAAAAAGTGTTGGACATGGTAAATGTTATTTTGAAAGCTCTGGGCATAGAGGGAATGGTAGGAGGACAGGTATTAGATTTAGAAGGAGAGGGAAGGGAAGTGAGGGAAGAAGAGGTGTGGGAAATATATCGTAAAAAAACAGGCTCCTTTCTCACTGCTTCTATTTTATGTGGAGCAATAGCTGGTTCTGCTCCTCCTCAAGAAAAAGAAACATTAAAAAACTTTGGGATACTTCTAGGGGAATGTTTTCAAATTAAGGACGATATATTAGATGTAACTCAAAAAAAAGAGGTATTAGGTAAAACTCCAGGCAAAGATAAAATACAAGACAAAGCTACCCTGGTGAAAATTAAAGGAGTGGAAGAGAGTGAAAAAATAATGAAAAGTAAATGGGAAGAAGCAGTACATCTCCTTTCTTCTATTCCCCGACCTTTTCCTTTTCTTTTAGAAATAGCCAGGTTTGTGATAGAAAGAGAATATTGAGAGAGAATGAAAAAAGAAAAAATTCGCCTGGATGAACTATTAGTAGAAAGTGGCTTATGTGATAGTCGAGAACAAGCCCAAAGGGTCATTAGAAGTGGAAAGGTAAAAATAGAAGGGATAAGCCAGCAGCTAAAACCTTCTACCTTGGTAGAAAAAAGCGTTTCTGTTCAAATAGAGGAACCTCCTCGATTTGTTGGCCGAGGAGGAGAAAAATTGGAAAAAGCGATAGATGAATTCCGTATAAATCCTCAGGGTCTGGTATTTGCCGATATTGGTGCCTCCACCGGTGGGTTTACTGATTGCCTTCTTCAAAGGGGGGCATCAAAAGTTTATGCTATTGACGTAGGGTATGGCCAGCTACATGAGAAGCTTCGCTACCATCCTCAAGTAGTGGTTAAAGAGAAAATTAATGCTCGTTATTTAGACATAAGTGTTTTGGGAGAAAAAGTAGATGGAGTTACCATAGATGTTTCTTTCATTTCCCTCCGCCTCATTTTCTCTCCTGCCGCTTCTATCCTCAAGGATAATGGCATATTAATTGCTTTGATTAAGCCTCAGTTTGAAGCGGGCAGACAGGAGGTTAAAAAAGGATTGATAAAAGATAAAAAAGTGCATGAGCGGGTTTTAGAAGAAGTTTTGACTCAAGCCCAGGACGCAGGACTTGCTTTTCAAGGCTTAACTTTTTCTCCTCTTCGGGGAGCCAAAGGTAACATAGAGTTTTTAGGGTATTGGAAAAGGGAGAGCGCGGATTTAACAAATGAAGACTTAAGAAGTATAATAAGTCAAGTGGTGGAAGAAGCCCACCAGAGTAAGGGAAGATAGTAATATGGGTTTTAATCCCGGAGTATGGGGGATAATACTGTTATCGTCCTGTGCCGCGGCAGTGGTGATTACTGTATTCATCTCATCAGCATGGAGAAAGCATCGAAGAAAAAGGATTATCTCCCGAGCTCAGGTGATAGAAAAAGAGGCGGTCCATCTTTTAGAGAAAAACGGTTTCGAATTAGTAGAAGAGCAACCAGAAAGGGAATTTTGCATTCGAGTGAATGATAAAAAGATTCCTTGTAGGATACGGGCAGATTATCTGGTGCGCAAGAGGAAAAATCTCTATGTAGCTGAAGTAAAAACAGGTGAATATTCGCGCTTTGACCATCCTCAAGTGAGAAGACAGCTATTGGAATATTACTTAGTTTATCACCCTAAAGCGGTTATATTGGTGGATGGGGACAACAACGAGTTATACCAGGTGACTTTTCCCCTGACCAACAATTTTTCTCGGAGATGGGTGGGGATTGTTAGTATTTTAGTTTTTACTTTGGGCTTGGTAATTGGACAATGGATAAAATAACTTTAAGTACAGCACATATCTTCATTAAAAAGAAGGATCAGAAAGTAAGGGATAAAGCTCGAGAGCTGAGCGATTTCCTTCAATCTCAAGGAATGAAGACTCTTCTGGTGGAGGGAGACGCTGAAATAGAAGAAAAACCAGAGGTGGTATTTGTTTTAGGAGGAGATGGCACTTTCCTTTCCGCGAGCTGGCTTTATTCTCCCCTGGAGGTTCCTCTCCTTGGTATTGACATGGGAGGGTTAGGCTTCTTAGCTGAGGTAAGTGTGGAAAACATGTTTCAGGCAGCGGAAGAGGTGATAAAAGGAAATTTTGAGGTAGAAGAGCGGATGATGGCCCAATGTCACATTGTCTATGGGAATGGAATTTCTGACACCGATTTTGCCCTTAATGATGTGGTAATTTATCGGGGACCCTTTGCTCAGATGATCCGTCTTTCCACCTACATCGACGGAGAATTTTTGGCCTCTTTTCCCGCCGATGGATTAATTGTAGCTACTCCTACCGGCTCCAGTGCTTATTCTCTTTCTGCCGGTGGGCCGATACTTCATCCTATTCTTGAGCTTTTGGTAGTAACTCCTATTTGCGCTCATACTCTATATGCCCGCTCTATAGTAGTGGCTCCTTCTTCTACTATTGAAATAGTTCTGGAATCAGAAAAAGAGGGAACTATGGTAACTCTGGATGGACAACGAGGCTATTCCATACAAAAGGGGGAGCATGTCACTGTCAATAAATCTCCCTTTTCGGTGCGTTTAATTCGTGTGGATCCCAAAAGACCGTTTTATTCCCTATTACGCAGTAAGTTATCCTGGGGGATGGATATTCGAAAGCCAGTAGAAGAATGTTAAAAACCCTGAGAATCGAAAATTTTGTTCTCGTTGATTATCAAGAAATAGACTTTGTACCAGGTTTCAATGTGGTCACTGGAGAAACCGGAGCAGGAAAATCTCTTTTGCTTAATGCCTTTTCTTTTCTTTTAGGAGCTCGTCCTCGAGAGGAGTGGATAAGAAGCAAAAGTGATTTTGCCCGGGTAGAAGGATGGTTTGATATCTCTTATTCTCCTCTCCTGCAAGAAAAATTAGAAGAAAGAGGTTGGAGCGAAGAAATAAAAGAAGGAGTGGTTCTCTCCCGAGAAATAAATCGAAAAGGGAAAAGTAAGGCCCGTATCAATGGTAGAGTTGTTTCTTTAACTGCCTTAAAGGAGTTAGCTTCCCATCTGGTAGATATTTACGGACAGGGAGAGAGCAATCACTTCTTCACTCCCGAGAATAAATTGGCTGTTTTGGATTCTTTTTTGGACCAGGAAGGAAAACTTTGCCGGGAAGAATACTTACTTCTTGAGAAAGAAAAAGAAAAAATAGAGAAGAAAATTCGAGAATTGAGAAGAGGACAAGAAAAAGAGATAAAAGAAATAGAAGAAATGTTGGAGGAAGTGGAAAGAGCAGGTCTAACTTCGGAAAAAATAGAACAAATAGAAGAAGAGTTCCAGAGATATAGCAATGCTCAGAAATACCAGGAGCTCATTCAGGAGGTCATATCTCTCATCTTAGGAGAAGAGGAAAAAGAAGGATTCTTAGCTTTACTCCGGAGAGTAAGAGGGGATATAGAAGGAAGAGATGAATTAAGCCTTTTTCCCTCTTCCTTAAAGGAAACCTTTAAAAATATAGAGTTAGAGTTACAAGAAGCGCTTTATCAGGTGGAAAGAATCAAGGACTCTTTTGATTTTTCCCCCCAAAAAGCGGAGGAAGTGGAAAGGAAAGTAACGGAAATCGAAAGATGGAAAAGAAAGTATCGCTGTCTCACCACTAAAGATCTGATTAACTTTATAGGAGAAAAGAAAACCTTACTTTTGGAGCTCCAGCAGGAACTTCAAGAATTGGAAAAATGGGAAAGAGAGCTGGAAATTAAGGAAAAGAGTTTAAAACAGATAAGAGAGAAACTCTACTACCATCGAAAAAAAGCTGGAGAACTATTTAAAGAAAAACTGGAGAAAGAATTGCAGGACCTTTCCTTTTCTAAAGTGGCTCTGGAAATAGAGTTAGAGAGGAAGGAGAGTAATGACGAAGTTTCTTTTCTTATTTCCCTCAACCCTGGAGAAGCTCTTTTTCCAGTAGAACGGGTAGCTTCTGGTGGAGAATTATCTCGAATAATTTTAGCTATAAAATCTCTAACCTCAGAGGTGGGAGAAATTCCCATTTTAGTCTTTGATGAAATTGACCAGGGAATTGGAGGCCAAACCGCTTTTTGGGTGGGAGATAAATTGAGAAAAATTGCCACAGGCCGTCAAGTCATTTCTATCACCCATTTGCCTCAGATTGCCTGTTTTGCTCATCATCATCTCAAAGTGGAAAAGCAAGGAGATGAGGAAAGTACTTGGGTAGAAGTCTTCTCTCTTTCTCCTTCGCAAAGAGTTAAAGAATTGGCTCGAATGATGGGAGATGAAGGCCGGGATAATTCGGCCCTTCAATATGCGGAAACTTTAATGAAAAGAGCTCGGAATGCAGATACTTAAAAATAGCGATTTTTTATCTCAAGAGGTAAAAGAAAAGGAAATATTCGTTTTGGCTGGCCCTAATGGGGTAGGGAAAACAGAAATAGCTCTGAACCTGGCCTCTTTTTTTTGCTCCTTAGGTATGGAGAGCTATCTCCTGGATCTGGATTTTACCAAAGGTGACTTTACCGCTCGAAGCACCCGTTTCTTGAGCCAGCTTTCCATATTACCTCGAGGAAAAGGAAGATATGCCGATACCCCCCTATGGGATGAAGAAATTTTCCAAGTCCTTTCCCAAATAGGGAAGACTCATCGTCTCATTGTAGACTTAGGAGGAGACCTAAAAGGTATGAAGGTATGGCGAAGTTTACAATCTTTTTGGGAAAAAAGAGAAGTTCACTTAGCACTGGTCACTAATTTCTGTCGTCCTTTTTCGGAAGAGACGGTTTACTTTGA
The DNA here is from genome assembly GCA_029549715.1 of Candidatus Atribacteria bacterium. Lineage (GTDB taxonomy): Bacteria > Atribacterota > Atribacteria > Atribacterales > Caldatribacteriaceae > Sordicultor. The sequence goes on from JAKPIQ010000131.1 coordinate 9,771, forward strand.
CTTTATAACGAAAGCCAATGCCGTTTTAGACCTTGACTTTCATTCAATTGTTTCTAATACTCATCTTATAGAATATACTGATGGAGAAACTATAAAAATGGGATGGCAAAAAGCGGGGAGTTTTTCCCAAAAGGAAAATCTACCCATTTTTTTTGTGAGTATCTGGGAAGATCTGATAGAAAGCCTACCTTGGAACATTTTTGATAGTGCAGTGGTTAGTATTCGAAGGTTTTTGCATCTACCATGGATGAAATAAGGAGTAAATAAAATGGCTAAAGCAAAAGTAAACATCAACCAAGAGTTCTGTAAAGGTTGTGGTCTATGTGTTAATATCTGTCCTAAGAAAATATTGGTTATTGGCAATGATTTTAATTCCAAGGGTTACTATCCGGCTACTATGATGGAAGAAGAGCAATGCACAGGGTGTGGTTTTTGTGCCCAGGTCTGTCCGGATGTAGCCATATCTGTTTATAGGGAGTAAAAAATGGAAAGAATTTTAATGAAAGGCAATGAAGCGTTGGCGGAAGCGGCTATTCAAGCTGGATGTAGATTTTATTTTGGCTATCCTATCACCCCTCAAACCGAGATCAGTGAATATTTATCTCGCCGTCTTCCGGAAGTGGGAGGAGTTTTTCTGCAAGCGGAAAGTGAAATAGCAGCCATAAATATGGTATATGGAGCGGCAGCCACCGGAGCCCGAGTTATGACTTCTTCTTCTGGGCCAGGAATTAGCTTAAAACAAGAAGGCATCTCTTATCTGGCTTCTGCCGAGCTACCTTGTGTAGTGGTGAACATGAGCCGGGGAGGTCCAGGCCTGGGTAATATCCAGCCTGCTCAAAGCGATTATTTTCAAGCTACCAGGGGCGGAGGGCATGGAGATTATCGTACTTTGGTACTTGCTCCTTCTTCAGTGCAAGAACTGGTGAGTTTAACTCATCGGGCATTTTATTTGGCCGATAAATATCGCAACCCGGTAAAAATTCTAGGAGATGGTATGCTGGGGCAAATGATGGAGCCAGTAACCTGGGAAGAGATTGAACTGCCTCCTCTTCCTCCCAAAAACTGGGCAATAAAAGGAAAAGGGGAGGGAGAACGAAAGTTTATTTTGTGTATGGAATTAGATCCCCAGGAATTAGAAAAATTTAACCGTAAGTTAGAAAAAAAATACCAGCAGATGGCAGAAGAAGACACCGCGTGGGAAATATTTGGAGAAGAGAGTGACCCCCACTTGCTTCTCGTAGGTTTTGGGACAGTAGCCCGTATCTTAAAAAGTGTGATAAGAGAGGGGAAAAAAGAAGGGTGGCGCATTGCCCTTCTTCGTCCCATCACTCTTTTTCCCTTTCCTTATAAAGTGGTACAGAAAATGGCAGAGAAAGCGGGAAAGGTTCTGGTGGTAGAGATGAATTTGGGTCAGATGATAGAAGATGTGAAGTTAGGAGTGGAAGGAAAAGCTCCAGTACATTTTTACAGTAGAGTAGGGGGCATGGTTCCCACAGTAGACGAAGTTCTACAAAAGATTGCTGATATTTTGAGAGGAGAAGGTCGAAAATGAAAACGATTTTTGAAAGACCTAAAACTCTAATTAACAAACCCTTTACCTATTGCCCGGGATGTCATCATGGCTTAGCTCAGCGACTTATAGCTGAGGTTATAGATGAGCTGGATATTGCCGAAAAAACAATAGGAGTGGGACCGGTGGGTTGTTCAGTGTACATTTATGAATTTTTCAATCTTGACTTTGTTATGGGAGCTCACGGTCGGGCTCCAGCAGTAGCTACTGGAGTAAAAAGGTCCCTTCCTGACCGGATAGTTTTTTCCTATCAAGGAGATGGAGACATAGCTGCTATTGGTACAGCAGAAATAGTGCACTGTGCCAACCGGGGGGAGCTTATTACCTCTTTTTTTATTAACAATGCTGTTTTTGGTATGACAGGAGGACAGATGGCTCCTACCACTCTGCTGGGGCAGAAAACCACTACCTCCCCCTTTGGCAGAAGTGCAGAAGTGCAGGGGTTTCCCTTCAAATTAGGAGAGATGTTAGCTCAGGCTGAAGGAAGTGCTTACATCGCTCGGGTAGCCCTCACTAATCCTAGGTTAATTAATCAGGCTAAGCGATGCATCAAAAAAGCTTTTCTCACTCAGATAGAAAAGAAAGGATTTGCGCTGGTGGAAATTCTTTCCCCCTGTCCTACTAACTGGGGTATGACCCCTCTAGAAGCAGTGCAATGGGTAGAGGAGAAGATGATCCCTTATTTTCCCTTAGGAGAAATAAAGGTAAAGGAGGATGGCTCTCATGATGCATCATGAAATCTTAATTGGAGGTTTTGGAGGGCAGGGAATCCTCTTTTTGGGAAGAGTACTGGCTACTGCAGGAATGTTGGAAGGGCATGAGGTAAGCTGGTTTCCTTCCTATGGTCCAGAAATGCGAGGGGGGACAGCCAGTTGTACGGTGATAATTTCTGCAGAAGAAATAGGAGCTACGGTTACCGACCATCCCGATATTTGTATAGTAATGAACGAGCCTTCTTTTCGCCGTTTTTCCCCTTTGGTTAAAGAAGGGGGGCTGTTAGTGATCAATTCTTCTCTAATCCGAGAAAATTGCTCTCGGCAGGATATCGAGATCTTGAAAATTCCAGCTAACGAATTAGCAGGAAAAGAAACGGGAGTTGCTGAAACTACCAACATGGTAATATTGGGAGCCCTAATAGCTCGTAAACCGATATTGAGTTTTTCTGCAGTAAAAAGCGCTTTAGAAGAGATTTTGACCGGCAAGAAGAAAAACCTTTTGTCGGTTAACTTTAAAGCGCTGCAAGTGGGAAAAAACTTTGAGGAAAAGGAAAGACAGTAAACATTAGTCGCTTACCAAGTCTCTCCATCCCAAGCCACCGCTCTAAGTCGATTAGGACTGAGAAATAGCTCAGCTCCAGTTACGAATAAAAAATCAGAATGGTGGTTTACCGATGGTGGGAGACGGTCGAGTAGTTAGTATTATTACCAAATCAGATCTTTTTGAGATTTTAGTGGAGACCTTGAGCGTCAGGAAGGAGAAATCTGTTTGACTTCAGAACTCTCTTACAAGCCGGAAACTATTTGTAAAGTTACAGAAGTAATTAGAAAGTACGAAATCAACAAAGATAATAGAAGAATTAAATCAAAATCCAGACGTCGGTGTCTGTGCGCGTGGATAACTCTAGAGGAGGAATGACATTGTTCTTTTCTTACTCGAAAGACCAAAATAACTTTTCTATACCTCAAGAGATAAAGAGAGAAGTGCTTTTAGAAACTAAAATTTTTAAAGTAGTTAAAAATACCTATCAGGAAAAAAGGGAAAGGATTTTCATCGCTCACCCTGGAGCAGTAGTTATAATTGCCACCACCCAGGATAATAAGCTCCTTTTAATCAAGCAATTTCGTGCTCCAGTTGGGGAGTGGTTGTGGGAAATTCCCGCTGGAGCTCTGGAGTCAGGTGAAGAACCACTTTTCTGTGCTCAGCGGGAACTGGAAGAAGAAACCGGCTTTGCCAGTAATAGGTGGCAATATCTCTTTCCTCTAGCTTTAGCTCCTGGCTACAGTAGTGAGATAATCCATTTCTTTCGGGCAAAAGATGTATCACCAGTTGCTGAGGCTCGAGCCGGAGATGAGGATGAATTAATTTATGTTCGAGAAGTGAGCAAAGAAGAGGCCCAAGAAATGCTAGACCGGCAAGAGATTAAAGATGCCAAAACTAGAATCGGCATTTATGAGTGGATGAGGGAAAAAGAATGAGGATTATTATTGCTCTTCTCGATGGAGTAGGAATAGGAGAACTACCCGATGCTCCTCTTTATGGTGATGAAGGAAGCCATACTCTAAGAAATACTGCTCAAGCAGTAGGAGGGCTTCATCTTTCCACCCTGGAGAAATTAGGATTGGGGTGGATAGATGATATTCCCGGGGTAGAAAAAGTAGAACTTCCCTTAGCTTCCATGGGGAAAATGAAAGAACAATCTCCAGGAAAAGATACTACCACCGGTCACTGGGAGATAGCCGGCATTATACTGGAAAAGCCTTTTCCAGTATACCCTGAGGGCTTTCCTCCATCAGTGGTAAAAGAATTGGAAAAGGCTTGGGGAAAGAAAATACTGGGCAATAAACCGGCCTCTGGAACAGCGATCATTGAAGAATTAGGAGAAGAGCACTTAAGAACTGGCTATCCCATCGTTTATACTTCAGCTGATAGTGTTTTGCAAGTCGCAGCTCATGAGGAAGTCATCCCTCTCCCTGAGCTTTATAAAATGTGTCAAAAGGCAAGAGAAATAATGCAGGGAGAACATGCCGTAGCTCGAGTAATCGCTCGACCTTTTGTGGGACGCCCCGGTCAATTTATAAGAACTGCTAATCGGCGAGATTTTTCTCTTCCTCCTCCTCAAGATACAATACTTGATGTCCTTGCCCGCTACGGTAAGAAAAACATTGGAGTAGGTAAGATCCAGGATATCTTTGCTGGAAGAGGATTGAGCGAAAATATAAAGATAGCTAATAATAAGGAGGGATTTCAGGTTTTACGAGAATTACAAAAGAGCAGAAAAGGAGACCTGGTGTGGGTTAATTTTAACGATTTTGACACCGTTTTTGGTCATCGCAATAATCCTCAGGGGTTTGCTCAAGCTTTAGAAGACTGGAATGAAGAGCTAAACGCTTTTCTTCCTTCTTTGCAGGGAGACGATATTCTATTTATAACCGCTGATCATGGATGTGACCCTACCACTCCCAGCACCGATCACTCCCGAGAGTATGTTCCCTTGTTAGTTTTTAGCCCTCATTGTTCTTGTGGTACATTTTTGGGAGTAAGAGAAACCTTTTCTGACGTCGCTGCTACTATAGCTCAAATAATGGAGGTGGAGTGGAATGGTTGGGGGACGAGCTTTGCTCTCCAGATATTATCCGGAAAAAATTGTCCTTGAATTCCAAGAAATTATCTCCTTTTTTCCTGAAAAACCCCGATTGGCTATAGTGGCTGGATCGGGCTGGGATGAGGTAGTAGAAGGAGAGCTAATTGATGAATTTTCCTATCCTTCTTTGGGGATTCCTTTTTTGCCCGAGGTAGAAGGACATGCCGGGAAGCTACAGTTATTAAAGAAAAACAACTTTATTTTTCTTCTTTTTAGCGGTAGACTTCACCTCTATCAGGGTTATTCCTTTTTTGAGGTAACTCTTCCCGTTCTTTTTTCTTACTTAGCGGGAGTGGAAGCTATAATTTTGACCAATGCAGCGGGGAGTCTTTCTTTTTCTCTCCCTCCCGGCAGTGTAGTCCTTATTTCCGACCAGGTAGACCTCACTTTTTATCCCGACCCAATTTTGCTTTCTCCTCCCTTTTTTGATAAAAAAGTTCAGGAAATTTTTAAAAAAGCAGGGAAAAAAGAGGGGGTTTTTCTCCACCAAGGAGTATATACCGGGGTCTTAGGTCCTTGTTTTGAGACTCCAGCTGAGGTTCGATTTTTGTCCCGCTTTGGGGATATGGTAGGCATGTCTACAGTTAAAGAATCAAAATTAGCCTCTTTGTTGGGTCTTAGAGTAGGAGGAATTTCTTTGATCACTAACTGGGGAGCAGGTATAACTGGCTCTTTCCTCCGCCACCAGGAAGTTTTACAGGTTGCTTCCTCCCTCCAGGATCCTCTTCAGAGATTATTCTCTTCTTTCTTAGAAGAATGGAGTAAAAATGCAAATTGTAGTTAGCCACGAAGGAACAGATTTTGATGCCTTAGCTTCTATGTTTGCAGTTACTAAACTTTTTCCTGGAACTCGGATGGTAGTGTGGGGAACAGTTAATCGTAACGTCCGCCACTTTCTCTCTCTCTATGGGAATTTTTTTCCAGTTCTCAAGGAAAAAGAAGTGGATTGGGAAAGAGTAGATAAAATATACGTAGTTGATACCACTTATTGGGAACGTTTGAGTAAAGCAGGGGAGCTAATTAGAGATGGAAAAGTAGAGGTAGTTATTTTTGATCATCATCCTGAAGGAGAAAAAAAAGAAGAAGGGACTACCATAGTTAAAAACTACGGGGCCTGCACCACTTTATTGGTGGAAAAAATAATAGAACAGAAAATAGCCCTCTCTCCACTTGAAGCCACTCTTTTGGCCTTGGGTATTTATGAAGACACTGGCTCTTTTACCTTCCCTACTACCCAGCCTGAGGATTTAGAGAGCGCTTCTTTTCTTCTCCGGCAAGGGGCTAAAGTGAGCTTTGTAAATCGTTTTACTGGAATCCAGCTAACTCCAGAACAGAGAGAAACTCTTAAAAAAATGATCAATTTTCTCCATGTAGAGGAAATAGGGGGAATCCCCGTTCATTTTTGCCGGATGAGATTGACAGAATACGTAGAAGGTCTCTCCTTGCTAGCCCATAAACTGATGGATTTAGAAGAAATTGAACTGCTTTTTGTTCTGGTGGAGGCAGAAAATAAAGTTTATGTCATTGCTCGCAGTCGTTTAGAAGAAGTAGATTTATCAAAAATCTTGGGAAAGATGGGGGGAGGAGGACATCGCAGTGCTGCTTCTTTAACTGTCAAGGGGAAAAAAATAGAAGAAGTGGAAAAAATGATTAGAGAAGCTTTAGCAACTTCTTTTTCTTTTACCCGGGCCAAAGAAGTTATGTCCTATCCAGTAAAAGTGGTTTCCCCCTCCACTACTATCGGGGAAGCCCTCCTCATCCTCATGCGGTTTGGATTTTCGGGATTGCCAGTAGTGGACGAAAGTGGGAAATTGGTGGGCATGATTGCTCGACGAGATGTAGAAAAAGCGTTTCGCCATGGCTTGCAGAATGCCCCAGTAAAAAGTTTTATGTCTTCTCAGCTTGTTACTGTAGATCCAGAAGATTCCATATTTACAGTTCGCAACTTAATGGTAGAAAAAGATATTGGGAGAATACCGGTAGTAAAAGGAGACACTCTTTTGGGAATCATCACTCGCAGTGACCTTTTGCGAGTTTTACATCAGCAAGAAAACTCAGTCGCACAAGAGCTAACTCGCCTTAACTTGGCAGAAAAGCTATATCTTCACTTTTCTTCCACTGACCTGCAGCTTCTGCACTTTATTGGTGACGAAGCCAAAAGAGCAGGAGTAAAGGCATATTTAGTAGGAGGAGTGGTTAGAGATATAATTCTGGAATTCCCTGGTTATGATTTGGATATAGTAGTGGAAGGAGATGCTGTAGAATTAGCCCAAACTATAGCCCAGAAATTAGGAGGTAAAGTAGTTCCTTATCCTCCTTTTGGTACAGCTATTTTATTTCTAAAAGAGGGAAGAAGAGTAGATTTTGCCTCTGCTCGCTCAGAATATTATGATTATCCAGGAGCCCCTCCTCACGTAGAATATAGCAATTTGCGACGAGATCTCTTCCGTCGTGATTTTACCATTAATGCTATGGCTATCAGTATTGGGACAGGTGATTGGGGAGATTTGTTTGATTTCTTTGGAGGATTAAAAGATTTGGAAAATAAAATTTTGCGAGTACTTCACCCTCTCAGTTTTGTAGAAGATCCTGCTCGAGCTATCCGCGCTGTTCGTTTTGAACAGAAGTACGGTTTTAAAATTGAGCCTTTTACCTTGAGCTTGCTCAAGCAAACAGTAAGAGGGGAATTGTTAAATAAAATTAAACCTGATCGGTTGAAAGAAGAAATCAATCTTATTTTACGTCTACCCGATTTCTACCGGTACTTAGAGCGTCTATACCAATTAGATATGTTTCCTTATATTTTTCCAGGGAGTACCTGGAGAAGAGAGTTTGAGCTCATTTATCAGAGACTGGTAAAACTCCTGGAGCGGTTTTCTTTTCTACCTTTGGACCCTTTTTTGGCTAAGCTTTCTCCCTTGTGGGGAGAAATGAACCCTGCTTATTTGGACCAATTGAAAAGCAAATTAGCTCTCTCTAAGACCATCACCCGTAAAATAGCTACCTATTTAGAGAGAAAAGAAGAAATAGAAAGAAAGCTCCCTGATGAGGGGCTATCCAATTCTCAAGTTTACCTCCTCCTGCACCCTCTGGGGAATGAATTTTTACTTCTCCTTGAGGCTAAATGGGGAGAGGATTCTCTCCCTGGAAGGAGAGTAGAACAATATTTAAGAGAGTGGAGAGAGATTACCCCCCGTCTTACAGGAGAAGACTTAAAGAGAAAGGGAATTCCCCCGGGGCCAGTTTATGCTAAAATTTTAGAAGAGTTAAAGCTAGCAAGAATTGATGGTTTAGTTAAAAGCAAGGAGGAAGAAGAAATATTGGCAGAAAAAATATGGAGGAATGAGACATATGAAAGATAAAGAGACCATTTTTAGTGGAATGAGGCCCACTGGTAGAATGCATATTGGCCACTATTTTGGAGCGTTGAAAAACTGGGTAGAATTGCAGGAAAAATACCATTGTATTTTTGGCATTACCGATTGGCATGCATTAACCACCTCTTTTGAAGATACCACCCAACTGGAAGATAATATCATGGAAATGGCTGCTGATTGGTTGGCGGTGGGGATTGATCCGGAAAAATGTATTTTGATTCTTCAGTCTTGGGTTCCAGAACACGCCGAGCTTCATTTGTTATTTTCTATGATCACTCCAGTAGGCTGGCTGGAGAGAAACCCGGTTCTTAAAGAACAACTTCAAGATATGGGCCTTAAAGAGGCAGTAGGATATGGTCACCTGGGTTATCCAGTACTTATGGCCTCTGATATCCTCATTTATAAAGCAACTAAAGTGCCAGTAGGTGAAGACCAGGTCCCTCACATAGAGCTTACTCGAGAAATAGCCCGGCGGTTCAACTATTTATATGGAGAGGTTTTTCCTGAACCACAGGCTTTACTTACTGAAGTTCCTCGCATTCTGGGCATAGATGGGAGAAAAATGAGCAAAAGCCTAAATAATTATGTTGGTCTTTCTGAGCCTCCCGAGGAAGTTCGAAGAAAAATTCTTTCTATGTTTACCGATCCAGAAAAGATCCGCCTATCTGATCCTGGACATCCTGAGCAATGTAACGTATTTTCCTTTCACCGTCTTCTTGCTAATCCTCGCCTCTTGGATATAGAAAAAGATTGTCGCGGGGGAAAGTGGGGATGTGTAAGTTGCAAGGAGGAGCTGAGTGAGCTGATGATAGACTACTTAGAAAAGATAGTTCCCTACCGAGAAAAATATCGGGGGAAGAAACATTTAGTTAAAGAGATTCTCTGGGAAGGGAGTAAAAAAGCTCGCCAGCTAGCTCAAGCTACTTTGGAAGAAGCTAAGGGGGCCATGAAATTAAACTATGATGGATTTAAATCCTGAATCTCAGTGGAGAAAACTTCTTCGGGAAACCCCCTTTCCCCAATGTATGGGAGTGTGGGAAGAAATTCTCACTTTTCTGGAAAATCAACTAGATGAAGCACTGGGGAGGGAGGGAGAAGAGCAAGAGCTGAATTCTTCTTCAGAAAAAGAAGAGAGAATTCTTCTTTTTACCCAGCTTCTTTTTAACTTAGAGGAGCGAGAAGGAAATATTTTGAAAGCTCCTCAGGAACGATGGGCATCTATTCAAACCAGGGAAATAGAAGAACTGGAAAGGCTAACTCTGGCAGAACTTTTGTCCCTCTATGAACTGTACTTAACTCCAGAAGTTTCTCCTCCTGATCTACCCCGGGATTCTCAGTTTCAAAAATTACTGGAAGAGAGAAAAATGGTAATTAGAAAAATGATGAAAGAAAAAGAATTCTGGGAGATGGACGAGTTTTTTCTCGATTGCTTGAATCGAAAAGCTACCATCGCTACTTTTCTAATTTTATTAGATTTAGTGTTCAGAAAAGAACTGCAAATGAAAAAGGGAAAAAATGGCCAAATATATTTCGGAAAAATCCGTTCTCCAGCTGAAGAATCTGATTGAGGCTTTGCTTTTTTCCTCTCCCCATCCGGTATCCTATTCAGAAATGGCAAAAATAACCGAAGCAGATAAAAAAACCGTAACTCAGGCTCTGCAGGAACTTCAGAAGGAATACGAAGAAAGAGGGGGAGCCCTCATCATCCGAAAAATAAGTGGAAAGTGGCAGATGGTGGTTAAGCCAGAATATGGTCAAGAATTGAAGGAAAAAATGAAAACTAGTAGTTCTAAAACCATTTCTCGAAAAGCACTGGAGACCTTAGCTCTTGTCTCTCTTTATCAACCTGTTACTAAGACTCAAATTGATTTAAAAAGGGGGGTAGATTCGGCACAAACTATTCGTACTCTCTTAGAAAGAGGGTTGATAACTACGGCAGGACGAAGTGATTTACCAGGTAGGCCTTTTCTGTATAAAATCACCGATAAATTTTTAGAAGTGTTCGGGATAGAAAGCGAAGAGGAATTAGAAAGGTTGAAAAATTTGTTTTCAGAATAGAAAAATGGAGAGATTGAATAAATTTTTAGCTCAAGCGGGAGTAGCCTCCCGCAGAAAGTGCGACCAGTTGATAAAGGAAGGTAAGGTTACCGTTGACGGCCGAGTGGTTACCAGTCCAGGAGAGAAGGTGAGAGGAGAAGAGATAATAAAAGTGGAGAATAAAATAGTAGAAAAGAAAGAAGAATTGGTTTATGTAGAACTCTATAAACCCCGGGGCTATATTACCACCGTTTGTGACCCCCGAGGACGACCGACGGTAATGGAACTTGTTCCAGAAATAACTACTCGGGTTTTCCCAGTAGGAAGGTTGGACAGCGAAAGTGAAGGACTATTGTTTCTCACCAACGACGGTGCCTTAAGTTATTTTCTTACCCACCCCCGGTTTGAGGTAGAAAAAAAGTATCTGGTATATGTTAGCGGAGAAATAAACGAGAGAGAACTCTCCGTTTTAAAACGGGGAATTATAGTTAAGGAAATCCCTTATCGCATCCGGCAGGGCAAAATCAGGGATGTTTACTCTAACTGTAGTATAGTAGAGGTTGTCCTTATAGAAGGGAAGAAGCATGAGATTCGGATAATGTTTGATTATCTGGGGTATCCCGTGTTAAGATTGATAAGAGTAGGCATGGGACCTCTTTCACTAGATGAAAATCTTCTTCCTGGAGAATGGCGTTACCTCTCCAGCGAAGAGGTCCAACTTTTGCAAAAATACCAGGAGGAAAAACTTGGTAAATAAATCAGGATTGATTCAGGTGTATTTTGGAGAAGGAAAAGGTAAAACCACTGCTGCTCTGGGAGCTACTTTGCGAGCAGCGGGTCAGGGAATGAGGGTTCTTCTTATACAATTTTTCAAAAAACGGTTTACCGGGGAATTAGCATCTTTGCAACTTTTACCGGGAGTAGATGTTTACCAATTTGGCAGTGGCAAGTTCATATCCGGAGAAGCCTCCCCCGAAGACCAAAAAGAATTCCTCCTGGGCTGGCACATAGCCCAGGAAGCTCTAAAGGGAGGGGAATATGATTTAGTTATTCTGGACGAGTTACCTTATGCTTTTTACTATCAACTTCTAACCTGGGAAGAGTTCAAGGAAGCCCTAGGGCAAAAAAACTCTGAAGTAGAGCTAATCATAACCGGAAGAAAGGTGCCAGAGGAGCTAATCGCTATTGCTGATTTGGTTTCAGAAATAAAGTTGATTAAGCACCCCTGGGAAAAGGGAATACCCGCCCGGAGAGGATTTGAATACTGAAATGGGGAAAAAACTCAGAGGAATAAGGGGAGCAATAACGGTAGAAAGAGATGAAAAGGAAGAGATCAAAAAAGCTACTAAAGAGCTATTTACCCTCCTCTTACAGGACAATGAAATTTCTGTCTCAGAGATAGCCAGTGTCTTTATCACCGTTACTTCCGATTTACATTCTGCTTTTCCGGCCGAGGCTATTCGAGAGGAAGAAAAGTTCCGTTATGTTCCTCTTCTGTGCGCCCAAGAAATAGAAGTGAAAGGAGCCCTAAAAAGATGTATTCGCCTCTTGATTTTAGCTTATACTGATAAAAACCAGGTTGACATTCATCACCTTTATCTGGGAAAAGCGTCTTCCTTGAGGAAAGATTTAAGCAAAGGGGAGCCATGAAAGAAGTTTTAATTCGCCCTTTCTACCGGGGAGTGAGGGGAGAAATCCGTGCTCCTCGGGATAAGTCCTTGAGCCACAGGGGAGCTATGGTAGGAGCACTCTCCCAGGGAGTAACAGTTATTGACGGCTTTTCTTTCTGTGCTGACTGTCTTTCCACTCTTTCCGGCCTTGAATCCTGGGGGGTAGAAATAATTAGAGAAGAAGAAAAGGAAAGAATCACTGTTAAAAGTGAGGGTTTGGGGAAATTACGGGAGCCGGAAGATGTTATTAATGCTGGAAATTCGGGAACCACTATGCGGCTACTGGCCGGCATAGCTACGGGGATAGAAGGGCTTACCATATTCACCGGCGACGAGAGCCTTCGTCAACGCCCCATGAAAAGAGTTATAGAGCCTCTGCGTCTTACTGGTGCAGAAGTGGGAGGTAGAAAAAGAGACTCTTTCCCTCCTTTTTTTGTACGAGGAAGAGACAGAGTAAAAGCTTTTTCTTATCATCTTCCTGTTCCCAGTGCTCAAGTTAAGTCAGCTTTAATTTTTGCTGCCCTGCGAGGAGAAGGAACCTCTTTCATTAAAGAACCTCTGCCTTCCCGGGACCACACCGAAAATCTACTCCGTTATTTAGGAGTTAACATAGAAAAAAAGGGTGGGGTAATTGAAATTGAACCCCCTTCTTCTATTTCTGCTTCTTACTTATCGCTTCCTGGTGACTTATCTTCGGCTTCTTTTTTAATCGCTTTAGCCACTCTTTTACCTCAATCTCACCTTTTGATCCGAGATGTGGGAATTAATCCTACCCGAGCTGGATTCCTAGCCTGCCTTCGAGAAATGGGAGGAAACTTCGAAATAATCGGAGAGAGAGAAGAATTTGGTGAGTGGCGAGGAGATATAGAGGTGCGATTCTCTCATCTGCGGGGAATAGAAATTGGGAGAAATTTAATTCCTCTGGTTATTGATGAAATACCCATAATTTCAGTTTTAGCCGCTCAAGCAGAAGGAACTACTGTAATTTCTGGAGCAGAAGAGTTGAGAGTGAAAGAAACGGACCGCCTGAAAGCTATAGCTCAGGGATTAAGAGGATTAGGAGTAGAAATAGAAGAAAGAGATGATGGGCTTTTGATTCAAGGACCTGCTGTTTTTCAGGGAGGAAAAGTAAATAGCTATGGAGACCACCGGATAGCCATGAGCTTGGTGATAGCAGGAATAGTGGGGAAGAAAGATTTGGTGGTGGAAGATATAGATTGTATAAAAATAAGCTACCCTGATTTCTTTTCTGATTTAGAAAAAATTGGATACGGAGAGTGGGAAATAAAGGAAAGATGAAAAAACATATAGCCATAGATGGCCCGGCAGGAGCGGGAAAAAGTACCGTGGCTCAGAAGTTAGCTCGTCGTCTGAATTACCTTTATCTTGATACAGGAGCACTATATCGAGCAGTAGCTCTCTATTTTTGGCAGAATCACCTTCAACCCCCGGAGATTGAAGGCCTCCCTTTTCTACTTTCCAATATAAAATTGGAAGTTTCCTGGGAAGAAAAGTTTCGGATATTTCTAAATGGCAGGGAAGTGACTGAAGATATTCGCCAACCTGAGATAGATGCCTTGGTTTCCCCAGTGGCCAAAATAAAAGAAGTTAGAGACTATTTACGCGCTGTACAGCGAGAAATCGCTCTTTCTCGTCCTTCCGTTACTGAAGGAAGAGACATTGGAACGGTAATATTACCTGATGCAGACTTAAAGATTTTTCTCACTGCTCGTCCGGAAATTCGAGCTTATCGCCGATGGAGAGAAAGGAAAGATAAAGGGAATAATATAGATTATAAACTGGTTTTAAAAAACGTGTTAATGCGGGATTTTATCGATTCCACTCGAGATAATGCTCCTCTGCGAAAAGCTGAAGATGCCATAGAGATAGACACTTCCTGTTTGAGTATAGATGAGGTAGTAGAAAAGATTTATGAGCTGGTGAAAAATTGAGATGGAAATACGAGTGGCAGATAGAGTGGGTTTTTGCCCAGGGGTGAGGAGAGCTTTTGATTTAGCCCTCCATGCTCTTTCTCGAGAAAAACCGGTGTATTTCTTAGGAGAGTTGGTTCATAATCCTCAGGCGATAAAGATGCTGGAAGAGAAGGGGGGGATAATGGTCACCGACCATGAAGACATACCTCCTTTCTCTTTAGTGGTTACTCGTTCTCACGGGTTGGAAAAGAAAACCGAGGAGTTTTTAGAGAACCACCAGGTAAAAATTATCGATACCACTTGCCCTCGAGTAAAGAGAGTACAAATTCTGGCTCAAGAATTAGAGAAAAAGGGGTATCGCCTGGTCATCTTAGGCAACCCTCAGCATCCGGAAATAAGAGCTCTATTGAGCTTTATTTCCCAAGAGGCAGTGGTTTTGGATAAAAAAGAAAATTGGGGGAGGTTAAAAGATCTTTCTCCTTCGGAAAAAATAGCAGTAATAGAACAAACTACCTTTCCCCGGGAAATGAAAGAACAGTTCATTCGGGAAGGAAAAGATTTATTCCCTCACCTGAATCTTGAGATTTTCGACACTTTGTGTGCCGAAACCGAGATGCGGCAAAAAGATTTAGTGGAAAACATTCAGCTTTACGGAGTCAATAAAGTGGTGGTAGTAGGCGGGAAAAATAGTTCCAATACTAGAGCTTTGTTCCTCACCGCCCAGAATTGGGGAGTAGAGTCTCTATGGATAGAAAAAGCTGAGGAGCTCGAAGAAAAACATTGGAATAAGGAAGATAAGATACTGGTGGTAAGTGGAACCTCTACTCCTCAATTTTCGGTGGAGGAAATAATAGAAAAATTAAAGGCAAAGGGAGCCTTCTTCCATGAAAGAAAAGATACCAACGGTGGTCATAATAGGGAAAACAAATGTGGGGAAGTCCACTCTATTTAATCGTCTTTCTCAAGAAAGGATAGCTGTAGTTGATTCCCGTCCCGGCGTCACCCGGGATTTTTTGGAAAACGTAGTGAACATAAAAGGAAAAAGGATAAAGCTGGTGGATACTGGAGGATTGGAGATTTTAGTGGATCCCCAAAATGAGATGCAAAAGAAAGTAGAAGAGAAAGCCTGGCAAGCAATAGAAGAAGCCGACCTTCTTCTCTGGCTTTTAAATGGGAGAGAAAATCTCACCAGCATAGATTGGGAGCTGGCTTCTCGTTTGCGAGGAATTAAGAGCCCAGTGGTGGTGGTGGTTAATAAAAGAGAAGGAATGACCAGTGAAACCTTACCTTCTGAGTTCTTTTCCCTAGGTTTTGAGCCTATCATACAGATTTCTGCTACTCACGGAGATGGCCTGAGGCAACTCCGGGAAATAATTTGCCAGGCAACAGAAGAAGACGGGCAGATTCATTTTGATAAACATCATATTCCGGTGGCCATTGTGGGAAAACCTAATGTGGGTAAATCCACTCTGTATAATTTGCTTCTGGGAAAAGAGCGTTCTATAGTTAGTGATATTCCAGGCACTACTCGAGA
>JAKPIQ010000154.1 GCA_029549715.1 Candidatus Atribacteria bacterium
AATGTGGGCCATGTCCACCATAAAATAAGCGCCTACCTCATCACAAATATGGCGCATCCTTTCAAAATCAATGAAGCGAGGGTAAGCACTGGCTCCCCCCACTATCAAGCGAGGCTTAACTTCTTTTGCTTTTTTCTCCAGAGCCACATAATCTATGGTTTCTGTGGAGGGGTCTACTCCATAGGGCACAAAATTGTATAACATTCCTGAAAAATTGACCCGGCTTCCATGGGTGAGGTGTCCTCCATGAGATAAATCCATTCCCATCACTGTATCCTGAGGCTTAAGAACGGCAAAATAGACCGCCATATTAGCTTGAGAGCCAGAATGAGGTTGGACATTGGCATGCTCTGCTCCAAAAAGAGCTTTAGCTCTCTCTATGGTGATATTTTCCACCTCATCTACAAACTCGCAACCCCCATAATAGCGCCGGTGGGGATACCCTTCAGCATATTTATTGGTTAAAAGAGAGCTCTGCGCTTGCATCACTGCTAAACTGGTAAAATTTTCCGAAGCAATTAATTCTAATGTGTTTCTCTCTCGCTCTAACTCTTTCATTATCCAGTAATAAATCTCCGGGTCTACCTCTTTTACTAACTCCCACATAGCTTATCTTCTGACCCCCTGAAAAGAACCATATTTTTTAAAATACTCTACCAGCCCCCCTTCTCTCAAAATATCGACCATAACCGGAGGCAGAGGCTGAGCTTTAATCTCTATTCCCCGAGAGTGGTCCACTACTTTTCCGGTAAGAAGGTCAATTTCCAGCTCATCTCCATCTTCTATTAGAGAGGTATCACATTCTAAGGCTGCCAGACCACAATTTATGGCATTGCGAAAGAAAATACGGGCAAAAGACTGAGCGAGGATCCCCTGGATTCCTGCCGCAGAGAGGGCTCGAGGCGCCTGCTCCCGGGAAGAGCCACAACCAAAATTTTTCCCCGCTACTATAAAATCACCAGGCTTTACTTTCTCATAAAAATGAGGGTCAATGTCCTCCATCACATGTTTAGCCAATTCATTCATATCTAAAGTTTTAAATTTATATTTTCCGGAGATAATATAATCAGTATTAATATTATCTCCAAACTTATGAGCTCTACCTCGCAAAATCATTTTCTCTCACCTCAGATATTTTCTGGGATCGGTAATTTTACCCTCCAAAGCCGAAGCGGCTACTGTAGCCGGCGAAGCTAAATAAATGAAGGATTGAGCATTGCCCATTCTCCCTTTAAAATTACGGTTAGCGGTAGAAATAACATTCCACCCATCCCCCGGGACTCCCTGATGAGTTCCCACACAAGGGCCACACCCCGGAGTAACAAAAACTCCTCCGGCAAGAACGATGGTCTCTACCCATCCTCTCTTTATCGCTTCCAAAAAGATTTCTCGAGAGGCAGGGGCAACAATGAATCGCACTTCCGGATGGATTTTTCTTCCCTCCAGAACACGAGCAGCCACTTCTATATCTGGTAGCCTTCCATTGGTGCAGGTCCCTAAAAAGGCTTCTTGAATGGAAACTTCTCCTACCTCCTCTATTGGTTTTACATTATCCACCTGATGAGGAAGAGCCACTTGAGGAGAAAGAGAGGAACAGTCTATATCCATAACCCGGGAATATTGCGCATCAGGGTCAG
>JAKPIQ010000166.1 GCA_029549715.1 Candidatus Atribacteria bacterium
TAACCAGGAAGCAGTGGATAAGGTAAGGGAGTCTATTAAAGAGCAATAAGGGGGTTTACCCTTTATAACCTCCTTCTTTCCTCACCGCAAGGAGCCTCTTTTTCTGTCATCGCGAAGGAGGTCGCAGATCACCGTGGCGCTCTCTTTTTTATATTTACTGAATTGCCTCAGAAAAGAAAAACAGGATTGCCCATCATGCAAGAAAACGAGGATTATTATGACCATTTCGGGAGTTGTCACTTCTTTCCCTCACCCTCGACTCTTTTTTCTCTTCCCTCTCTCGACGGGAGATTCTATATATTCTTTTCCTCTTCCCCTGAGGGTGAATCCACTATAAAAGGGAATATTCCCCTTATAAATCCCGGGAAAAGAGGAAAACAAAAAAGGATAAAAAGAAGAAGCAAAACCGTGGATTCCCCGCTAAATTTCGAGAATGATGACTAGAGGAGGTTGCCATTCCTGAATAGCTCTATCATCCCCTTGCCTGTCACCCCTGAGCGTTTTTATCAGGGGTCCACAGTATTGAAAGCATTTGGATTCCCGATAAAATATCTCGGGAATGACAGAGAGGGGTGTCATCGCGAGGAGCAGAGCGACGTGGCGATCTCGCTTTTGAGCCTCAGAAATACTAAAGGCAAGTTAGATATGCTAAAAACTCGGGATTGCCACGCCAAGCGAAACTACGAGGCTCGCAATGACCACCTGGGAGAGATTGCCACAGACTATGAGGAGACAGAGCCCCTCATAACTCCTTTTTCTTCTTTCCCTCTCCCTCGACGGGAGAGGTTTAGGGTGAGGGTGGTTTTCCCTCACGTTCGTTCATCCTGAATGCCTCTATTGCTTTTTTTCGTCACCCCGGCAATCTTTAAGCCGGGGTCCACAGTATTTGAAAGCATCTGGATTCCCGATAAAAGATCTCGGGAATGACGGAAAAGGGAGTCCTTGGCGGGAGACTCTTTTTATTCTTTCCCTCTCCCTCGACGGGAGAGGGTTAGGGTGAGGGTGATTTCTCAAATCTGAATGCTTCTATCGACTATAAGGGGGTTTTACCCCCTTATAACCCCCAAAAAAACAAAAACAAAAAGGCAAAAACCACTGAGGGGAGAGAACATCCCTCAGTAAAAACCTCTGGACTCCCGATTGGCAGAACGAATAAAAACGAGATTGTCACACATTGATACGACGAGCTTGCGATGATGGTTTGCAGGTGTATGTGATGACGTCTTGGGGGAGAGATTACCACGTCAGGAAGAATGCAGATTCGCAATGACCACCCCGGCGCGTGATGAAGGCTGACATCCTATTCTACAAAGGGTCTGGTTTCGAGTGGTATCGCCTCTTTGATATGCTCAAAGTGCTCATCAGCATGCCAGAGCTGAAGTTTCTCTTCTGCGGCAGCCCGGGCAATCAGCAGATCCGGAAGAGGAATGGTCAGCCCCCGACGACGCAGGTTATAACCAAGCCGCGCTGCTTCTAACCACACCTCCGGGGTAAGTGGAATTTCTTCCAGAGCTTCAAGGATAGAACTCAAACGGGCGAAGGCTTCCTCGTCCTTTGCTCCAACCAGAAGCTCTGCTTTCACTACCCAACAGGTGAAAACTTGCTCAGCTAAAAGGAGGCGCTTTACTTCAGTTTTGATAACTTCATCTCCCCGGGGCCGAAAATAATGGATCCAGATGGAGGTATCCAGAAACACTCCTCGGCACCGTATCTTACTCATTTCCTTCCTCTTTTGCCGCTTCTCTCCAGGAAGCAAAATCCTCCGGAGTCCAGTCCACTAAGCCCGACCCGGCCAGGTTTTGTAGCTCAGTTAGTCGATGTTTCTTTATGAGCTCACATAGAGCAAGCTCAATCACCTCTCGTTTGCGCTTCTTACCCGAGAGCCGCATTGCCTCATTGAGAAGCTCAGAGTCAATAGATATTGTGAATCTGTCCATAGCACACCTCTAAAACATAATAATATGCACCATTATTATACACTAATTATTTGTGTAAAACAAGTTACCAGATAAACTATGCAAGCATAACCCGCTAAACTATCACCTGAATGTCTCTATCGACTATGAGGGGACGGCGCCCCTTTGTAGCCCCCCTGAAAAGACGAAAACATAAAGACAAAAATCAAAAGAAAAAGCAAAAACATGGATTCCCGATAAAAGATTTCGGGAATGACGAGAGAGGAGGCGTCACTCCTGAATGATCCTATTGCCCTTATTCGTCACCCCGGCAATTTTTAAGCCGTTTTTAGCCTGCCCCTGAATGTTTCTATCAGGGGTCCACAGTATTTAAAAACCTTTGGATTCCCGATAAAAGAT